>JAEVHO010000167.1 GCA_016802835.1 Micromonospora sp. ATA32
GTGGGGGTGGTGACTGCTGCCATGAGATCTCCGGGGGTGGGCGGGCCGGGCGGATTGCCGGGGTGCGGCGCCTGCCGGCCCCGCCACCCCGCGCTCGGCTTACTTGGCCTCGTCGTCCAGGAACTTCTGGAACGCGCGTTCGCGGTGTCGGCCGCCGCCGCCGCGTCCTTGCCGGCGATGGCGTCGACGATCGGCTGGCCGACGATCTCCCGGGCCTGCGCGACCTTGTTGACCAGCGGCCGGTCGTGACCCACGCCGTCCTTGGTGCTGGCCGCGATGGCCTCGACGAGGTCCTTCGGGTAGGTCGCGGTGCCCTCCGGGTTGGCCCACACCGAGGTACGGGCGCCCGGCACGCCGGACTTCTGCTGGGCGAGCGTCTGCTGCTTGCCCGTCGCCCACTCGATGAACTTCCAGGCGTTGCTCTGGTTCTTCGAGCTCTCGTTGATGCCCAACGCCCACGAGGGGATGTTGTACGGCTTCGAACCGGCGGGGCCGGCCGGGAAGGGCGCGAAGCCGACGGTGTCGGAGACCTTCGACTTGGCCGGGTCGGTGGCGTTCTTGTAGAGCGAGTCGGCCTCGGTGTAGAACGCCGCCTTGCCCTGGGTGAAGATGGCCATCGCCTCAGGCCAGCTCATGTCGGTGCTGACGTTCGCCGGGCCGTGGTCCTTGATCAGCCCACCGTAGAAGGCGTACGCCTGCTTGGCCTGCTCGCTGTTGACGGCGGCCTTGCCGCTGCCGTCGACGAAGTCACCGCCGAAGCTGTAGAGGAAGCTGGAGAACTGGGTGACCGCCGGCGACTTGCCGGTACGGGCGACGAACCCGGCAACGCCCGGCTGGGCGGCCTGGATCTTCGCGGCCGCCGCCTTGAGCTCGTCAAGGGTCTTCGGCGGGGCGGTCAGTCCGGCCTTGGCCAGCAGGTCCTTGCGGTAGTAGAGGACCTCCTGCTCGGTGATGATCGGGACACCGACCGCCTTGCCCTCGTACGAGGTGGCCTCCACCGGGCCGGCCTGGAAGTCGCCGAAGTCCCAGTCCTTGTTGGACTTCACCTTGTCCGACAGGTCGGCGAGGTACTTGTTCTTGGCGAACAGCTTCCCCTCCTGCAGGGGGCGGTACATCATCACGTCGAGGTCGCTGGAGCCCGCGTTCAGCTTGACGTTGTACTGGTCGGAGAGCTGGTCCTCGCCGAGCTGGGTGATCTCGACCTTCAGGCCGGTCTGCTTCTCGAACTCGGGCAGGGCCTGCTTGATGTTCTCCGTCCACACGTGGTTGGCCAGCGTGACGCGCAGCGTCTTGGAAGCGCCGCTGTCCTCGCCGCCGCCACCGCCGCACGCGCTCAGACCCATGGCGGCAACCACGGCCAGAGAAGTTCCGATTATCGATCGACGCCGCACGTCCATCTCTCCTTCTGTCGTGGCCGCCGCCCGCGGGGGAAGAGCGCCACCTGGTCGAAACACCTGCTTAACGTCCGGATGCTAGGCCGATAAAGCGGATTTATTCAAGAGGTGATCTCCAACTGATATGATCCGAGACGTGGATCAGTCCTCCCCAGGGGTCGCACCCGCCCAGCAGGCCCCTGCCGAGACCGGGCTGCACGCACGCGTTCTCGACCACCTCGGCACCGCCATCTGCGGCGGTGAGGTCGCCACGGGAAGCGTGCTCAACATCGACGACCTCGTCGACCGGTATGCCGTGTCCCGCTCGGTGATCCGCGAGGTCCTACGGGTGCTCGCGTCGATGGGATTCATCGAGACCCGTCGCCGGGTCGGCGTGATGATCCGCCCGGCCGGGGCGTGGAACGTCTTCGATCCGCAGGTGATCCGCTGGCGGCTCGCCTCGGCCGGGCGGATGGCGCAGATGCGCTCGATCACCGAGCTGCGGACCGCCGTCGAGCCGCACGCCGCCTGGCTGGCCGCCGGCCGGGTCGACCACGACGAGGCGAGCGACCTGGTCGGGCTCGCGGCGAAGATGTGGGCCGCCGGGAAGGCCGGGGACGAGGAGCGCTTCCTCAGCCTGGACATCGAGTTCCACCGGCGGGTGCTCGCCGCCTCCGGCAACGAGATGTTCGTCAAGCTGCAGCAGCTCGTGGCGGAGGTGCTCACCGGCCGCCACCACTACCACCTGATGCCGCACTATCCCGACGAGCAGGCCCTCCAACTGCACGCCGACGTGGCGCAGGCGATCCAGCGGCGCGACGCCGACCGCGCCCGGGCCGCCATGGTCCAGATCATGGAGCAGGCGTTCGACGAGATGAAGTCGATGTGGGACCAAACCGGCGAGCCCGGCCGGGCCTGACCACGGTCGCCAACTGCCCCGGTCAGCCGCCCCACGCACGCCGCGAACCGGCGTATGCTGGTCGCGGCGTTGTCCTGCGCCTCACCTCCTTTCCGGTGCTCACGCCACCGGCTTCGCGGGGACAGAGGGAACCTCGGGTTCTCGGGATGCCATGCCACATGCCCCATGCAGCGGCGGGGTCGACGGGAGCGTGAGTCCCTGCGACCGTGCCGTCGAGGGAGCATGTGATGACGCGTCAGAAGTCCTTCCAAGACCCGGGTGCGGTCACGGATGGACTGGTCACCGCGCACAAGGTGCCGGGCTGGTGGGCGCAGACCGTCACCGTCGGGTACGAGCAGGCACGCGGGCTGCGCGCGCCGGGGCAGAGCCGGGCCGGTGGCTTCTCGGCCAGCGGCAGCAAAACCGTCGGCGTGCCCCGTGGAGCGGGCTGTTCGCGGCGTTTCGCCGACGAGGCGCTGCGGGCGCCGGTGGCTGCCCCGATGTCGAGGTCAGCGTGCGTACAACGACCGCGCCGAAGACCTTCCGTGCCGACTGGGGCCGGCGGGCCCACCCGGATCGCGGTCGGCTTCGCGCCGAAGGGCGAGGCGAAGGCGCAGGTCGCCGTCCTGCACGAGAAACTCGCCGACGCGGACGAGGCAGCGCGGTGCAAGGCGTACTGGCGGGAGCGGTTGGCGGTGCTCAAGCAGGTGCTCGAGTCCGAGAAGGGGGTCCGATGAGCGCCATGGCCTTCATCAACCTGCCGGTCCGCGACCTGGCCAGGGCCTCGGAGTTCTTCGCCGCGCTCGGATTCACCGGCCCTCCCCCGGCCCCCGACGGCGTCACGATCTCGGTGCAGTGTCGGTCGAAATCCAGCCCGGTCATCAGGCCAACCTAACGGCCGCCCGTCCACCCGGCGGGGTCGCGCGCCGGTCGGAGGACGTGTCGACCCGGTCAGGGCCCGCGCGGCACGGGCTGGGCCAGGGCTCGGATGTCGGCCGGCAGCTCCGACATCGCGTCCTCGAACTCCCGATGCCCGACCACGCGGTGCAGGGTCTGCAGGACGGCCCGTACGCCTCGCTCGGCGACGCTGTCCTCCACCCCCGCGCGCACCGCCACCCGCCGCAGGAACTCGTCGTACGCGAACACCTGCTGCCCCTCCACGCGGGCCTTGTCCAGGTGCGGGCGCAGCTCGTGCGCCACGTGGTCGGCCAGGTCCGCCGCCTCGCCGCCGCTGATCCGCTCCGCGAGGGTACGCAGGGTGGCCTCCGTCAGGGATTGGGCCGTCTCCGGCGGGACACCCGCCCGTGTGGCCACTTTCTCGAAGAACTCCAGCTCAGCCATGCTCCGTCCTTCCCGTCCCGGAGACAGCGTGGCTACCCGAGGCCGGCTGCCCCAAACGAGTGGCGTCCGTCCTTCCGTTCGCAGGTAGCGCCTGCCCCACGCGCCCGGCACCGTGCCGGCCCGCGCCGGAGCAAAAGGCCGGAAACCGGCATCGCCACGGCGGAAGGTGGTCATGATCGGGGGCGTGGTGCCAGGATGCCGGGGCTCGTGCCGCCGATGCTCGCCACCAGCGGGGCGCTGCCCAGCGGGGCCGGCTGGGGATACGAGTTCAAGTGGGACGGCGTCGCGCGATCGCCTACGTCGATGGCGGGTTACGGCTGCTCAGCCGCAACGACCGCGATGTCACCCGGGCGTATCCCGAGCTGGGCGAGCTTGCGGAGGTGCTGGCCGGGCGGCGGGCGGTGCTCGACGGAGAGGTCGTGGCGCTCGACGCCAAGGGGCGGCCCAGTTTCTCGGCGTTGCAGCACCGGATGCACGTTCGGGCGCCGAGCGCCGCGCTGGTCAGCACGACTCCGGTACGGCTGTACCTGTTCGATCTGCTGCACCTCGATGGGCGGAACATCGCCGCCCTGCCCTACACCGAACGCCGCTCGGCTCTGCAGGAGCTGGAGCTCAGCGGGCAGAGCGTCGACACGCCGCCCTACTGGACCGGCGACGCCGGCCGGGACCTGGCCACGGCGGCGGCCGACCTCGGCCTCGAAGGGGTCGTGGCCAAGCAACTCGGCTCGTCGTACGAGCCTGGCCGCCGCTCGCCGGCGTGGGTCAAGGTGCCACTCAACGACACCATCGAGGTCATCGTGGGCGGCTACAAACCCGGCGCCGGCCGGCGGGCGGGCACCATCGGCTCCCTGCTGCTCGGCATGTACGACCCGCAGGACAGGTTGACCTACATCGGACACGTCGGCACCGGCTTCACCCAGACCGTGCTGCGCGACCTGCAGCAACGCCTGAAGCCGCTGAGTCGACCGGACTCGCCGTTCGACTCCCCGGTGCCGCGCGAGCACGCCCGCCATGCCGTCTGGGTCGACCCGGTCCTGGTCGGGGACGTAGCCTTCCGGTCCTGGACCCCCGACCGCCGGCTGCGCCACCCCTCCTGGAAAGGGCTACGCAGCGACCGCGAACCGGCCGAAATCCGGCTGCAAGCGTGACCCGGCGGGGCTACGTGCCGACCCTGCGTGTTTCGAGCCGGTTGGCCGCCGGCCCCGTCAATGGCCAGAACTCCTTCGGCAACTGGTCGACGAAGTCCCCGTACTCCTTCGCGCTGACCGCCTCCCGCAGCGTGTCCAGCACGGCGCACACACCGTCGTTCGCCGACTGGAGATCCACCGCGGCGCGCTTCTGCACCCGCTCGAAGAATTCGGCGAGCCCGAACGGCTCCGGCCTCTCGTCGGGCTTACGCAGGTATCCCCGCAGCTCCTCGGGAAGCTGTGCGGCGAGGTCCCGTGCCTGACCCCCGGTGAGCCGCTCCGCCAACGTCTCGAGCGTGGCACGGGTGATCGGCTCGGCCTGCGTCGATGACATCTTCGGTCGCCTCGCCACCGCCTGGATGAACTCCGCGTACTTCACCTCGGACCCCCTCCTGCCGCGGATGCTGCGTCTACCCCCGCACCCGGGGGTGAAACGTCAGCCATTGCTCAGGCCGCGATCTGGATCTTGCGGCCGACGCCGGCCCGGAACTGGGCCATCGCGTCGGGGTACCGGTCGAGCGGATAGCGGTGACTGATGAAGACCTGGGGGTCCAGGACACCCGCGGCGAACAGTTCACCCGCTCGTTCGAAGCTGTGCAGGACGGCCATCGAGCCGGTGATGGTGAGCTCCTGGTTGTAGATCCGGTAGGGCTCGACGGTGGCCCGGGTCCGGTACTCGGAGACACCGAACTGCAGGAACGTTCCGGCCGGGGGCGACGCGCCGCAGCCCGTCGTCGATCGCGGCCCGCACGCCCGTGCAGTCGATGACCACGTCCCAGCCGCGCGGCCGGGTCAGCTCCTCCGCGCTCGGCGCGCTCGCCGTGCAACCCAGGCGTACTGCGGTGGTGAGCCGGTCCAGGTTCGGATCCACCACACTGACGCTGGCGGCGCCGCACCGCTTCGCCAGCTCCAGCATCATCAGGCCCATCGTGCCGGCGCCGTAGACGAGGTAGTGGTCGCCGAGCCGGCGGGGCAGCACGTCGAAGCCGCGTACCGCGCAGGAGAGCGGCTCTATCAGCGCCGCATCCGCCGGCGTGACGCCGTCGGGCAGCGGGAAGCAGTTCTTGACCGGCGCGACGGCGTACTCCGCGGCGCCGCCCGAGACGGTGACGCCGATGGCGGCCCACCGTTCGCACAGGTTGCCCCGACCGCGTCGGCACTGGTAGCACTCCCCGCAGTGCAGGGACGGGTCGACGGCGACCGCGTCGCCGACCCGCAGTTCGGTGACGTCACGGCCGACCGCGACCACCGCGCCGGCGAACTCGTGACCCGGCACGATCGGGTACGCGGGGGCGAACTCGCCGTCCATGATGTGCAGGTCGGTGCCGCAGATCCCGCACCCGGCCACCTCGACCACCACCTCGCGCGGGCCGGGTGACGGGTCGGGCAGGGACTCCAGTGAGATCTGTCCCGGCGTGACGATGACCGCTGCCTTCATTTGACCGCCCCCATGGAGAGTCCTCGGACGAGTTGTTTCTGGGCGATCCAGCCGGCAAGGACGACCGGCAGCGACACGATCGTCGCGGCCGCGCAGAGCCGGGCGAGGAACAGCCCTTCGGAGGTGATGAAACCGACCAGGAAGATCGGTGAGGTGCCGGCCCGGGTCGCGGTCAGGTTGACCGCAAAGAAGAACTCGTTCCAGCTGAAGATGAAGCAGATCAGTGCGGTGGCGGCCAGGCCGGGGGCGACGATCGGCAGCAGGATCCGCCGGATCGTCACGGTCAGGCTCGCCCCGTCCATGGCGGCCGCCTCGATCAGCGCCGACGGCACCTCCAGCAGGAAGGAGCGCATCATCCAGACCGCGAGCGGCAGGTTCATCGAGGTGTAGAGGATGACCATCGTCCAGATGTTGTCGAGCATGCCGAGTTCCTTGACCAGCAGGTAGATCGGCAGCAACGCGGCGACCGCGGGCAGCATCTTGGTGCTGATGAAGAAGAACAGCACGTCGCGCCACTTGGCGACCGGCCGGATCGACAGCGCGTACGCCGCCGGGGTGGCGAGCAGGAGCACCAGCAGGGTCGACAGCACGCTGGCCATCAGGGAGTTGAGCAGGTAGGGGGTGATGTCCCGGTCGAAGACCTGCCGGTAGCCGTCGAGCACGGGCGTGAAGACCCACGAGGGTGGGTTGCTGGCCGCGTCGACCTCCCGCTTGAAGCCGGTGAGCACCATCCAGAGCACCGGCAGGAAGAACAGCAGTCCGGCGATCCACGCGACGACCGCCCAGGCCGCCCCGCGGGCGGAGCGCCGGGTACGGCCGGGCCGTGCCGCACGGACCGCGGACCGGTCGTTGGCCTGCTCGCGCTGCGCTGACGTCATCGCGCGTCCTCCATTCGGAACAGACTGGAGATCACCCGGAGGGCGAACGTGGCGACGACGATCGTGCCGATCACCACCACGACGCCGGCCGCGGCCGCCTCGCCGTACTCGAACTTGCGGAAGGTGGTCAGGTAGATCTCGTACGGCAGGTTGGTGGTGGCGGTGCCGGGCCCGCCCTGGGTGATGGTGAAGACCGCGTCGAAGGTCTGCACCAGGTAGATCGAGCCGAGCAGGGCGCCGAGTTCGAGGTAGGGGCGCAGGTAGGGCAGCGTGATCCGGGTGAACGTCTGCCACGGTCCGGCGCCGTCGACCCTGGCCGCCTCCAGCGTTTCGAGGGACTGGCCCTGCAGCCCGGCCAGGATGATCAGCATCATGAACGGGGTCCACTGCCAGACCAGGGTGGTGACGACGGAGAGCATCGGATACTGCGAGACCCAGTCGGTGCTGCCGCCGACGATGCCGTTGATCAGGCCGTACGCCGGGTTGTAGATGGCGTGTTTCCACAGCAGCGCGGCCGCCATGGGCATCACCAGGAACGGGGTGATGAGCAGGGTACGCACGACGCCGCGCCCGGGGAACTTACGGTCGAGCAGGATCGCCAGGCCGAGTCCGAGCAGCACGGACGCGATGACGGATCCCGCGGTGAGCACGACCGTGTTCAGCAGCGCCGCGCGCAGCCGGGCGTCGGTGAGCACCTGGCCGTAGTTGGCCAGGCCGACGAACACCCGCCGACCGGGACGCAGGGCGTTCCAGTCGAGGGTGGACAGGTAGAGCGTGACCAGGAACGGAATCTGGGTCACGACGATGGCGAAGATCAGGGCGGGTAGCAGCGGGGCGCGGCGGGTCCACCGCTGGGCGGCGCCGGGTCGGGCGGGGTGGGTGGTGCGGTTGCGGTGTGGCGTCGTACCCGCACCGGTGGCGATGGTCTGGGTCATCGGTTTACCTCGTTGCAGGGCCGGGCCGACCGTCCGGGACGGCCGGCCCCGGCAGCGGCTACCGGTGTTCCTTGGCGACGTCCTCGGCCAGTCGCTGGCCGTCGGCGAGCGCCTTGTCGACGGTGGTGCTGCCGGCTATCGCGGCGGAGACCTCCTGCGACACCTTGGTGCCGAGGTCCGCGAATTCCGGTACGCCGACGAACTGCACCCCCAGGGCGGGACGGGGCTGCACTCCCGGGTTCACCGGGTCGGCCTCCTGGATCGACTTCAGGGTGATATCGGCGAAGGCGTCGGCGGACTGCCGGTACTCGGCGATCGCGTAGGTGGACTGCCGCTTGCCTGCCGGCACGCGTGACCAGCCGAGTGACGAGCCGATCAGCTTCTCGTACTCCTTGCCGGTCGCCCAGGAGATGAACTGCCAGGCGGCGTCGGCGTTCTTGGTGGTCTTCGGCATCGCCAACGCCCACGCCCACAGCCAGCCCGACGACTTCGTCCTGTTCACCGGCGCGTACGCGTAGCCGACCTTCCCGGCGACCCTGCTGGCCGCCTTGTCCTCCAGCGTTCCGGCCGCGGAGGTGGCGTCGTACCACATCGCGGCCTTGCCCTGGCCGAAGGTGTTGAGGCACTCGGTGAACCCGGCCTGCGGCGCTCCCGCCTCGCCGTGGGCCCGGACGAGGTTGACGTAGAACCTGGTCGCCTCGGCGAATTCGGGCGAGTTCACCTTCGGCGTCCAGTCCTTCTCGAACCAGGTGCCGCCGAAGGTGTTGACCACCGTGGTCAACGGCGCGAACAGCTCGCCCCAGCCGGGCAGTCCGCGCAGGCAGATGCCGGCGACGCCGGCCTTCTTGTCGTCGAGGCGCGCGGCGAACTGGGCCACCTGTTGCCAGGTCGGTCGCTCCGGCATGCTCAGGCCCTTGGCGGCGAAGAGTTTCTTGTTGTACATGAGGAAGGACGACTCGCCGTAGAACGGCGCCGCGTAGAGCTTGCCGTCCTCGCCGGAGAGCGACTTCACCATCGGGTCGAGCAGGTCGGCCTTGTCGTAGCCGCCGTCTTTGTCGGCGTACGAGCTCAGCTCGTGCAGCCAACCGTTCTTGGCCCAGATCGGCGCCTCGTACGCCCCGATCGTCGCCACGTCGTACTGGCCTCCCTGGGTGGCGACGTCCTGGGTGACTTTGTCCCGCAGTTCGTTCTCCGGCAGGATCGTGAAGCGCACGGTGATGCCGGTCTGCTTGGTGAAGTTGTCGGCGGTGACCTTTGCCAGGTCCTCCATCTGTGGGTTGCCGACCATCAGCACGGTGATGGCCTTGCCCTTGCCGTCGCTGCCCGAGGAGGAGCCGCCACCGGCCCCCGAACAGGCGGTCGAGGCGAGAACGGTGGCGAGAGCGAGCGCCAGCACGGGTCGCCAGCGGTGGGGAGTCCGTGTTCCGGACACAGTGAACCTCCCTGGGAGGATTGGTGGTGGTGGTGGGAAGAGGCTCGGTCCGGGCGCTCAGACGCGCAGCACCACGGGGCCGAGCAGCGAGTAACGGTGTGCCTCGGACGCCGGCAACGCCGAGTCCGTGACGATGGTTTCGAGGTCGCTCACGTCGCCAAAGCGACAGAAGTTGCTGCCGCCGAACTTGGTGTGCACCCCGACGAAGACCACCCGCCGGGCCACCACGATCACCTGCGCCTTCACTGCGGCCACGGCGGGGTCCGGTGTGGTCAGTCCGTGTTCCCGGGAGATCCCGTTCGCACCGATGAACGCCAGGTCGATCACGAAGCCGGCGAGCATGTCGGTCGCCCAGTGGTCGACGGTGGCGAGGTCCGTCCGCGGACCCGGCCACCGAGGAGCAGAACCGTCGTGGTGGGCGAGGCGGCGAGCATCGCCGCGGTGTGCAGGGAGGCGGTCACCACGGTCAACGGCCGTTGCGCGGGAAGCGCCTCGGCGATCAGTTGTGGCGTGTAGCCCTCGTCGATGAAGACCGATTCCGCATCCCCGAGTTGTTGCACCGCGGCGGCCGCGATCCGGCGCTTCTCTACGACCAGCCGGGTGGTGCGGGTCTCCAGGTTCGTCTCGAAGCGGGCGGTCTCCACCGGATACGCCCCGCCGTGGGTTCGGCGGACGAGTCCCCGCTGCTCGAGCATGCTCAGGTCACGTCGGACGGTCTCCGGTGCGACGACCAGCTCGGCTGCCAGCTTCTGCACGTCGACGTCGCCCTGGCTGCGCGCCAGCGCGAGGATGTGGTGTCTGCGCTGCGATGCGTTCATCTGACACCTCCCCGCACTCGTGCCTATTGTTCTAGCACCGCCCACACGATGGGAAGGCGGTCACGCCGTGGTCAATGCCGTGTGTTGTTGCCCGCAGGGCATCCGAAACGGGCATCGCACACCACCACAAAAGCTGTGTAGCACCTATTTGGCACGCCCGTTTGGGCTCCGTCGCTGCCCGTACCGCGCCCGTCCGGCCCGGACATGCCCGTTGCCGCGGACAGCCAGGCCGAACGCCACCACCAGATACGGCACGGCCGCCAGCGCGAACGCGACCCGGTCACCGCCCGCCGTGGCCGCGACGGCGTACCCGCCGTAGACGGCGATGATGGTCAGATCGGTGGCCATCCCCGCCAGCGACACCGGTACCGCCCGCCAGCAGCGGCGTGTACTCGTCGAGCGCCCCCACACCGCGGTCACCGCGGGGACGAGCAGCAGCGCCCCGCGTACCGACCGGTCAGCTCGGGCCTCGGCCAGGCCCACCCGCAGGCTCGCCGCCCAGCCCAGATCGCCGCGTTCCGACGTATCCTCCACGGCTGCGGCCTGGCCGGTGCCGGGTGGCGTGCCAGCGGCGGTGGCGGGCGGGTCGCCGGGCGTGCGGTGCTCCGGGAACCGGGACGCGACGGCGGCGGCCAGCAGGCAGGCGAGCACGCTGGCCGCGCCGACCGCCCGGTAGCCGCCGGCGGCGAGCACCGGCCCGGCCAG
>JAEVHO010000168.1 GCA_016802835.1 Micromonospora sp. ATA32
CGCGAACAGGGTCGGTTGGTTACCCTTGACCGCGACCATCAGATGCCCTCCGCCGGCGGCGAGCAGCTGGGCATGCCCGGTCTGGGCATGCAACGCGTCCGCGACGACCAGGACGTCTTTGAGTGATCCCAGCTGGGCGGCGACCAGCTGCAACAGCGGCGTGAACGCCGGGATTTCATTGGACTTCGCCGCGATCTGCACCTGGGCGAGCACGACACCGGTGCTCGTGTCGTAGGCCGACAGCAGATGGACCTGCCGCCCGTCGGGCAGCCGGGCACCACGGACGACCTTCCCATCGACGGCGATCACCAGCCGCCACCGCCGCCCGGTCACCACCACCGGCGCCGCCCGGGCCCGCAGCCACCGGGCCAGCACCTGCGACAGCACCTCGGCGTCGATGCGGATCAACAGCCGCCACACCGTCGTCGCCGCGGGAACCCGATCGGTGAACCCGAGCCGGCCCCACACCGATCGATCCTGATCGCGCACCCAATCGGTGATCGCGGCGAACGTGCATGCTCCGGCCAGCACCGCGCACACCGCCACCGCGAGCATGCTCACCAGCGGATAGCGCCGGCCCCGCGGATCACGCGGGTCAGGCACGGCAGCCAGCACCACGATCAGGCTGTGATGGTCACCTTCGGTGACCACGGTAGGTAACCGTACATCGGCGGGTCGGTGCGGCAGCACGATCTCGGTGGGTGATGATGACATCGGCGGGTGCGGTCCTGTTCTGGATCATGGGTCTTCGCAAACTCCATGATCACCAACGGGTCGCACCCGTCCTACATGGACCCCGACCTCGCTGGATCCCACCCCAACTCCCAGGTCAAACACCCTTCAACCGACTACGCAATAGCCCTGCCTGTCCACCGGTGGGTGGATGGACGTGTGCCGCATCGCCGGCCAGCAGCACCCGCCCGACCCGATAACGTTCGGCTAGCCGTGTGGCATCCCCGAAGCGGGACAACCAGCGCGGGGAGTGCACGCCGAAATCGGTTCCGGCGATGGTGCGCAACTGTTGTTTGAAATCCTCGAGAGTGGGTGGTTCCGCACGATCGCTGACTCCCGCGACGGGGACTACGACTTGATAGACCCCTTCGCCGAAGGACCTGAGCCAGAATCGCTTAGTGGTCTCGCCGATTTCGGTCACCTTGGCGGCGATCTCCTCCTGCGGCACACCCACTTCCATCTCGCCCATCAGCGTCTCGGTCCGCGAGGGCTCGCCGGGGAAGCCGACGCCGAGCAGTTTGCGCACCGTACTGCGCCCGCCGTCACAGCCGACGAGATAGCGCGAACGCAGCTGTTCCCCGTCGGCCAGCTCGACGGTCACACCCTCGTCGTCCTGCTCGAAATCGGCCACCGCACAACCGCGCCGGACCTGCGCACCCAGTTCGATCGCATGTTCTTCGAGCAGGTGAACGATGACCGGCTGCGGGATGCCCAGCAGATAGGCGTGCGCGGAATCCAGGCCCTCGGGCGCGGGTTTGGTGATGGCGGCGAAGAAACCGCCGGCCGGACGCTGTCTTCCGTGTTCGAGAATGCGCTCCAGCAGCCCGCGCATCGCCATCAGCTCGATACTACGAATATGCAGACCGACTATGCGGACGAACGACACGGGCTCGGTTTCCTTCTCCAGAACGAGTACCCGCACATCGTGCAGCCGCAGTTCGGCGGCCAGCATCGCACCAGTCGGCCCGCACCCGGCAATGATCACGTCGAACATGAGGGGCGCGCGATCGGCGCCGGAGGCTGGCGATGGGAGTCCGGGGACGTCGCGCACGGTGAAGTCGCGCTCGACCATGTCGTTCGACGACGGCTCGGCGGTGAACTGCAGGGAGTGCATAGGTGTTGCCTTTCGGGAGTGCCTTGTTGGCGAGGCGCTCCCGGCGACACCTACGTCAATCGCCCGACCGGACGGGAAGGGGGAGCACCCACATCGATACAGCGTTCATGGGTCTCACCTCCTCGGGCGGTGTCACGGTCAACTGCAAGATACAAGCCCGAGCATCATCCCGTCCAATCCTTTCCCAGCCACGTGATCACGACTCCAAACGGGCCCGTGCGGTTGCAGGGCGAATCCGGCGTGGCGGCCCGGCTGGTCCCGGTCACGGTCGACGGTCTGATCCTGGCTGCCCCCGAGGCGGACCGGATCTCGGTAGGCGCTGCCCTGATGAGGTTCGCTCGTGGCCACTACGCGAACTGGTCAGAGCTTTCCGCACCACCGCGGGTGGCCAGGTTCAGGTTGTGGATCTCGTCGACCAGCACCAGGTCGGTGCCGAGCCGGCAGAGCACGTCGCAGACGGCGTTGGTGATGTTGACCTGGTTGAGGTTGGGCGGCAGCGGCAGGCCGAGGAACCGGGCGAACTCGGCCGCCAGGACCTTCGGCGTGGCCGCCGGCGGGACGGTGACGTAGACGACCGGCAGGAACGGGCCGCCCGCGGCGCGGCGGCGCCGGGCCAGCAACTCGTGGTGCTTGCCGAGCTGCTTGATCGCGGTGCTCTTGCCGGTGCCGGAGTCGCCGGTGACGACCAGGCCGCGCGAGCGGTGTCGGTGCCGCTGTTGAGCACCGTCAACCGGCGGCCAGTCTTGACGATCTGGTCGACCGTCGGGGGTGGCGACCACGATCAGCCGGGCGTGATGCGCCAGCCGGGCCTGCTCGTAGGCGTCACGCCCGGCCGCATCCAGCGCGGCCAACCCGGCCGGTGGCAGCAGCTCGACGCGGGAAGGCTGCTGGCCGACAAACGCCGCCCAGCCCTCCTTCGTGGTCGGCGGCTCGTGAACCGGCGCGTCGAGCGCCCCGCCGCCGGTCACCGGTAGCGCCGTTCGTCGCCGGCCTCGAACACCCCGAACGGGATCACCGTCGCCAGCGCCGCGCCGCCGTTGTCCTGCTCGTCGACGTCGTCCGGCTCCTCGGCGTCGGGCGCCGTAGGGATCGGCCGAGCGGCGGCCTTGGTGCGCGCGACCACCCGCCGAGCCTGGGCGTCGCTGCCCGGGCCGGCCGCGGCGCGGGTGAGCAGGTCGTCCAGGGCGCGGGCGATGGCGGTCTCGTCGGTGTCGTCGCCGCCGCGAGACGCGACGATCTGCCGGGCGCGCGCCAGGTGAAGTCCGCGAACGGCGCCCCGACCATCGGCAGGTGCGTCCAGGACTGTCGTAGTGCCGGGATCTGCACTCCGTTGTCGCCGATGGTGCGCCACTCGACCGGCAGCAGCTCTAGATAGTCGGCACCGGTCAGCGGCAACGTGACGTAGCCGGCCGCCGCGATCGCCGCAGCGAACATCTCGTTGGGTGACAGCACCCGGGAGCCTGCGTCCGGATCGCGCAGGCCCTCGTGCGGGCGCGGCTGCCATCCGGCGACGATCCACTCATCGAGAAGCTCCTGCAGCTGCGGCAGCGACCACACCGCCTCCGTGGCCGCCGCGCTGCCCCGGCGGGTGACGTTGCGGCCGAGGTAGCCGGCCACGTGCTGACTGAACAGGCTGCCGATCGAGCGGAACGACCGCTCGACGATGCCCTTGTCGGTCGGGGTGCCCGGCCGGGCCGGCTCGACCGTGATGCCCAGCCGGGAGCAGGCGCGCACGAACGTCTCGGAGACGAACACCGCCCCGCGGTCGGTCACGATCGTCTCTGCGACGATCACCGGCCGGGCCGCGGCGTGTTCCAGCCGCGCGTCCAGCGCCAGCATCCGCGCGTGCGGGAGCCGCGAGCGGGCCATCGACAGCGCCTCGGCCCAGCCCGGCCGCATCGGCTCCGGGACCAGCATCTTCGCCAGCAGCAGCGCCGCGTCGACGGCCTTGGTGCCCTGCGGGCGCAGCACCGCGGCGCAGATCGAGCGGGTCGCGACGTCCAGCACCACCGTCAGCTCCACCCGGCCGGGCACCCCCGTCGTCAAGCAGGGCCATCACGTCCAACGGCGACGTGTCGATCTGCACCAGCTCGCCCGGGCGCACCGCGACCGTGCGCGTAAACGGCCGCTCCGGCAGGTTCGCCTGCGTGCGGCGCGTGGTCGCCTCCCCGAAGGTGTGCCGGCCAGCATCCATCCCGGCGAGCAGCCGGTAGAACGTCGCCGGCGACGGCATCGGCACCACCCCGGCGCCGTGCTGATCGGCAAGCAGCTGCTCGACGCGGCGCCGCAACCGGGAGCGGGTGCCGGTCGACTCGCCGGTCTCGGCGTCCATGACCGCCGCCACCGCGGCGACCACCCGATCATCGACGCGCCCATACGGGCTCGCCGCCCGGGTGCCCCGGTGATCGACCAGACCCCACAAGCCCTGCTCGCGATAGCGCAACCGCATCCGTTTGACCGTGACTGCGCTGGTCGGCTGCCCGGCCGCACTCAACTCCGCGGCCTTCGCCGTGTCCCGCTCGGCCAGGGTGTGCCGGGCCGGATCGTAGGGCTCGCGCGGCCGGGAACCCTGCGGCGGACGCTGGCCTCCAGCAGCTCGAAGCCCGGCGCCGCGAGCACGTGCGTCAGCAGCAGCAGCTGGGCGCTCCCGGCGTCGTCGACCAGCCGAACCCGGACACCGTCAATCCCGCCAACACTCACCGCCCGCCCTCGAACAGCACCCGGTCGCCGACGCGCAGCGCCGCCCGCCCGCGCTCGACGACTCGCCGCCGTCACCGACGATCGCCTCCGACCAACGGCACCGCCAGGTCGACGCCCAGCCAGCCGCACCAGAGCAGGTGGAACACCGTCGGCAGGGTGGCCAGCGGATCACCCAACCGCTCGGCGCCGTCCATCAACGGCAGCGGATCGGCGAACACCACGCCCGCGGCCGCCGCGACCGCCGGGCGCAGACAGCGCGGATGCCGATACCCGGCCAGCCACCGCACGTTCGCCATCAGCACCGCATCCGGCTCGTGCACCAGCCGGTACTCCCAGCCGGCCTCGGCGCACGCCCGCCCGGTTGTCGCGAACACCGCGGCGTCCTTGGGCCGTACGCGCGTGGCCGGGCGCACGTCGATCACCACCCCGGTGCCATCGGCCAGCCGCGCGAAGAAGTCCGGCGCGTGCGAACGCCGCCGGCCCGCGTCGTCGTCCCACAGCAGCCAGAACGGTTGCGACGAGATCGCCACCACCACCGGGTCGAAGTCCAGCAGCGTCAGGTGATCGCGCTCCAGCCACGACTCGAAACCGGCATGGGCGCCCGTCGTGGCCGACCACCACAGGCCGGTGTTGTTGCGCTGCCCCCGGTACACCGGGAACGACCGCACCGGCGGCACCGCCTCGAACGCCACCGCGGCCGCCGCCACCAGGCCGTCGTGCCGCTCCCGCCCGTCCGCCGACGTACCCGACCGCGAACCCCGACAACGACGCTGGCGCCAAGCCGCGCACCGCCACCAGACCGCCCAACCCATCCTCCCCGGCCCCAAGATCCGGCACAGGCTATCGACAGCCCTCGACGAGCCCGCGGGCCGGGCGGATCAGAACCAGTGAGACGGATCAGGTACGGATCAAGTCCAGTGAGAAGAGATCAGCTCCACTGAGAACCAACAACCGGGACGTCCGCGCCGGCGGGCGGGGGTGCGGTGACGACGACCGGCGGCCGGGCGGCGAGCGTCAGGGCCGCATCTGGTACGCGCCGCTGAGCGCCTCGACCCGCTCCCACATCCGGGCCGTCCGCGCCGGGTCCGGGATCGGGCGGCGGACGTGTGCCAGCGCCCAGACCGCCTGCTCCGCGGTGGTGGCGGCCTTGCCGTGCAGCTCCGTGGCGGACCCGGAGAAGTCGCGGACCAGGACGTCGAAGATCTTGTCGAGCACGTCGCGGTCCAGCCCGGTCAGCTCGGCCTGCTCCAGGATGAGGTGGCCGTAGACGACGAGCGCGAAGAGCTGGCCGAGGGCGAGCAGGAAGTCGAGGTCCCGCTGCTGCGCCTCGTCCGGGGCGTGCGCGGCGAGCAGCGCGCAAAGGCCGTCGGCCTGCTCCCGGAAGCGCGCGACGTTGGGCACCTCGGCGTGCGCGTCGTACGCGGTGCGCCAGTCGTGGAAGCGGATGGCGCCGAGGCCCCGGGCCGGCCCCTGCCGGAAGAGGAACTCGTCGTCGCCCGCGTCGTGCCGGGTCGGCACCGGCGGGTGGTCGGCCGGCTGGAACAGGTAGTTGGCCATGAACTTGAGGATCAGCGCCAGGTTGACGTGCACGGTGCCCTCGAGCTTGGGCAGGCCGCGGATGTCCTTGGCGGCCTTGTCGAAGTAGGTGTCCGCCTCGAAGCCCTTCGCCGCGATGACGTCCCACATCAGGTCGACGACCTTCTCGCCCTCGGTGGTGACCTTCATTTTGGTCATCGGGTTGAACAGCAGGTAGCGGCGGTCGTCCGGGCCGGCGGAGCGGAAATAGTCGACGGCCCGGTCGCTGAACAGCTTCATCGCGACCAGCCGGGCGTACGCATCCGTGAGCTCCCGCCGCACGTGGGGGAAGTCGGTGACCCGCCGGCCGTAGAGGACCCGGTTGTGCGCGTGGGTGACCGCCTCGTACATGGCGTGCTCACAGATGCCGATGGAGGCCGTGCAGAGGTTGAACTTGCCGACGTTGACGGTGTTCAACGCGGCGTCGAACGCCGCCCGACCGCTGTGCAGCACGTCCTCGACTCGGACCGGGTAGTCCTCCAGCCGGAACTCGCTCACGTACATCTGCGCGTTCACCACGTTGCGCACCAGCTGGTACGCCGGGTGCCGGCTGTCGGCGGCGAAGAAGACGTACCCGTCGGGGCCCTCGACGTCGGCTCGGCGGCCGAAGACCGAGACCAGGCCGGCCACATTGCCGTTGCCGATGTAGTACTTGCCGCCGTTGGCGCGGAACCCGCCCGTGCTGTCCGGGGTGAGGACGAGGTCGGTGGAGTAGATGTCCGCGCCGTGGCTGCGCTCGGAGAGCCCGAAGGCCATCACGTGCCCGTCGGCCAGCAGCTCGGCCGCGCGGGCCCGGGCGGCGGCGTTGTCGCTCTGCCAGACCGGCCCGAGGCCGAGGACGGTGACCTGCCAGGTGTACCAGTAGCCGAGGCCGTAGAAGCCGAGGATCTCGCTGAGCGCGGCATTGCGCGCGGTGTCCCACCGCTTCGCGGGGTCGCCGGCGCCGTCGGTCGCCGGCGTGAGGAACGCGGCGAACAGACCCCTCTTGGCGGCGAAGTCGAGGAAGTCGCCGTACCAGGCGTGCGCGTTGTAGCTGTCGATCAGTGCCCGCTTGCCGCGGTTCTCGAACCAGTCGACGGTCGCGCGCAGCAGCCGGCGGGTCTCGTCGTCGAAGTGCGCGGGATCATAGGTACGCGGGTTGAGCAGCGGCGAATCGGCCATGTTGGCGTTTCCCTTCCTGGGGACGGGCTGGGTGGGTCAGCGGTCGAGGCCGCGCAGCGTGCCGAGGACGTCGTCGAGCCAGGCGAGCACCATCCGCTCGTACTCGATGCCGCCGCGCAGCACGACGTGCTGGAGGGCGGCCTGGGGGTCCTGGGCCGCCGGGTCGGGGAAGTCGCGCCGCTCCCCGGCGAGGTAGCCGGCGAGCGTGGTCTCGTGGTCGGCGCGGTAGCGCTCCACCTCGGCGACCAGCGCGCCGCGTCCGTCGGCGTCGGCGAAGGCGGCACCGCGGATCTTGACGGCCAGCTCGTGCCGGACCGCCTCGGGCTGGACCGGGGCACGCAGCCAGGTCGCCAGCGCGGCTCGGCCGCTGGGTGCCGCGGAGTAGGACCGCTTGTCCGGCCGACCGTCCTGGCCGATCTCCTCGGCGGTCACCCAGCCGTCGGCCTCCATGCGCTTGAGCACCCGGTAGATCTGCTGGTGGGTGGCGGTCCAGAAGCGGCCGATCGAGCGGTCGAAGCGCCGGGCCAGCTCGTAGCCGGAACCGGGCTGCTCCAACAGCGAGACCAGGATCGCGTGCTCGAGGGCCATGCCGACATCTTGCTATGCAACGAGTTGCATAGCAACCGCAGCGGCCTCGTCAGATGATGAAATGCGTCCAGTACGCCAGCCAGACCACGAACAGGGCCCCCTGGAGGAGGGCCAGGGAGGCGGTCAACCAGGTGTCGACCCTAGCGTTCCTGGCCCACCGGGCCAGCACGAGACAGACCGGGAACGCGGCGAGCAGATAACGCAGCAGGCTCTTGTACACCGGCGGCCCCATCGACAGCGGCACCATCACCACGATCACCGTGTAGACCAGGTAGGGCAGGTCGGCGCGGCGGAAGCCGACGACGACCACCACCAGGACCGCTAGTGCGAACCAGACCCGGACGGCGTCGCTCGACACGATCGAGGTCAGCGGGTCCATCAGCACCCCCAGCGGGTTCTGCACAGTGATCCCCCAGCCCTTCTCCTGGGCGTGCTTGTAGGCGAACCAGTCGCCGCCCTGCCACCGGCAGAAGGCCATGAACATCAGCCACCCGGCCGGTAAGAGCACCAGCGGCCAGCCCACCCGGACGTACCCCCACAGCGCGCGCGGTCCGAGGCGGTACCCGTGCTGACGCAGCAGCACCAGGGCGAGCGGGATCACCACCAGGAATCCGACCGAGCGGCTGAGCGCGAGGAAGAAGCCGACGACGCCGACGACCAACCACCGCCGCCGCTCGGCGTAGAAGAAGGCCGCCAGCGCCAGACACAGGAACAACGACTCCGTCAGCGCCGCCTGGAACAGGAAGGCGGTCGGCAGCAGCAGCAGATACCGGGTGAACCGTCGGGCCAGGACGTCGTCGCCGAGCAGTTGCTCGCCCAGCCGGTGGGCGTAGTAGAGCTGCAACAGGAACGCGACGTTGCTGACCAGCAGCAACGCCAGCGCGGTGTGTCCACCCAGCAGGACGGCGACGGGCCGGGCCAGGAACGGGTACAGCAGCGGGAAGCTGAAGTCGTGCCACCCGCCGGTCAGCGGCACCCGGCTCAGCCCGTCGTACAGGAACGAGTCCCAGGCGAACCAGAGGGATATCCACCGGTGCGACGACACGTCACGCTGCTGCGCCCGCATCATCGAGTCGTCCGCTGGCGGCGCACCAGGCACGCCGTCCCAGACGGTGAGCGCGATCACGCCGACGAGCGTCAGGACGAGCTTCGAGCCGACGAAGAGCGCCAGCACGAAGCCCCACGGGGCCGGCACCCGATCGGCCCACCGTGCCCCCAGCCGGCCGAGGCGGCGGGACCGGTCGCGCGGTCCGGCGCGGGGCGCCTTCGGCCGCGAACCGTCGTCCGCGCCGGTCTGCCGTCTGTCGGTCATCTGGTGCTTCCCCCGGGGGTCTTCCCTCCCGCGACCGACCAGGGGGGCCGCGATCGACCCGGGATCCCCCGTTCGTCGCCCGATGACACCTGACGACCTCGGACGATCCGCCCGTGCGATGTTCCGGGGCGGACGGGTGGGGGCGGGAGGTGACATCGCGCCGAAGTCGGGTAAGGGCGCTGTCTCTGGCGGAACCGCGGCGGCGAGGAGCGGCACAGGCATGGGTGCAGAACCCGGCACGGTGGTCATCGGCGCGGGCCCGGCGGGGCTGACTGCGGCGTTCGAACTGCTCCGGCGCGGCGCGACGGTGCAGGTGTTCGAGGCCGACGACGTGGTGGGCGGGATCAGCCGCACCGTCGAACGCGACGGGTGGCGCTTCGACATCGGCGGGCACCGGTTCTTCACCAAGGTGTCGCGGGTCGAGGCCTTCTGGCACGAGATCCTCCCGGACGAGGACTTCCTGCTCCGTCCCCGGATGAGCCGGATCTTCTACCGCGGCGCGCTGTTCGACTATCCGCTGAGCGCCATGAACGCCCTGCGCAATCTCGGACTGCGGGAGGCGGTGCGCTGCGTGGTCTCGTACGGCCGGGCGCGGCTGCGCCCACCGAAGGACCAGACCCACTTCGAGGGCTGGGTCTCCGCGCGCTTCGGCTGGCGGCTGTACTCGATCTTCTTCAAGACGTACACGGAGAAAGTCTGGGGGATGCCCGCCGACCAGTTGCAGGCCGACTGGGCCGCCCAGCGGATCAAGAACCTCTCGCTGTCCACGGCGGTGCTGAATGCGATCCTGCCGCGACGCAACCGCAAGGACGTCACCAGCCTGATCGAGGAGTTCCAGTATCCGAAGTTCGGGCCGGGAATGATGTGGGAGCGCTGCACCGAACAGGTGAGGAAGCGCGGCGGCGAGGTGAGCACGGCGACCTGGGTGCGCGAGGTGCACCGCGACCCGCAGGCCCGGCGGGCCGTCGCGGTCACCGTGAGTGACGGGAATGGCGAGCGGCGGGTCCCGGCGGAGCACGTGATCTCCTCGATGCCGATCTCCGAGCTCGTACGCGCGATGCGCCCGGCCGCCCCGCCGGAGGTGCTCGCCTGCGCCGCCGACCTGCGCTACCGCGACTTCCTGACGGTGGCGCTCGTGGTGCCGGCCGAGTTCTCGTTCCCCGACAACTGGATCTACGTGCACGACCCGGCCGTCAAGGTGGGCCGGATCCAGAACTTCGGCTCCTGGTCGCCGTACCTGGTCAAGGACGGGCGGACCTGTCTGGGGCTGGAGTACTTCGTCTTCGAGGACGACGAGACGTGGCGGACGCCGGACACCGACCTTGTCGCGCTGGGCACGGCGGAGCTGGAGCGGCTGGGTCTGGCGCGACCAGGCGCTGTGGAAGCTGGGTACGTGGTGCGGATGCCGAAGGCCTACCCGGTGTACGACGAGCGGTACCAGCACAACATCGACGTGATCCGCGGGTGGCTCGCCCGGGAGTTGCCCAACGTCCACCCCGTCGGCCGCAACGGCATGCACCGCTACAACAACCAGGACCATTCGATGCTGACGGCGATGCTGACCGCGGAGAATATCGCCCTCGGCACGACGCACGACGTCTGGTCGGTCAACGTCGAGCAGGACTACCACGAGCAGAAGTCCGACGCGCCGACGGCCGGCGTGGCACCGGCCGCGACGCGCCCATCGTCCAGGCTCGCCTCGACTCTCCAC
>JAEVHO010000169.1 GCA_016802835.1 Micromonospora sp. ATA32
GCCGGGGCGCTGGCGCTCGCGCCGGCCGACGGCGTGCCGGTGGCCTGGTCCGCAGCGCCGTCGCCGCACCGATTGACGATCACGAAGACGCCGACGAGCACCGCCACCACCGCGAGACCGGCGAGCGCGCCGAGCAGCGCCTGCCGGCGCTTCCTGGCCTCGGCCGCCTTCTTCGCCGCCAACTGGGCGGCCAGCCGTCGTTCCGACTTGCTGCCCGGGCCGTTGCCCGCCGAACGGTTCTGCACGCGCTCGCTCACGTCGTCGACTCCCCTGCTGGGTAGGTGGTGGGCCCGACAGCCGGCGTCGAGGCCAGCGCACACGGTACCCGCTAGGGCACGACCGTGAAGTCGGTGACGAAGGAGGCGACCTCGCCGTCGGCGGTCCGGCCGATCCAGGTGGCGTAGCCGCCATCGCCCCAGCCCGAGGTGACGGTGACCACGTTGGCCCCGGACGCCTCATCCGTCACGGCGGCGATCAGGGACGGCACCGGACCCGCCGGCAGCTGGGCCGGGGTGAACACGTCCTCCACCCGCTCGGAGTCCCACGACTCCAGCGCGGCCAGCGCGGTCGGGTCGGCCAGCGTGCCGGTGCCCGAGTCCACGCCGTACCCGAAGAAGCCGTCGTCATCGAGGGTCGCCGGGTCCTGGTCGTCGACCAGGGCCATCTCCCAGCGGACGACCGGTTCGTCCCGGACCACCAGCTCCAGCGCGGCCACCCGGCGATCCGCCTCGTCGCCGTCGCGCAGCACCACCGCCACCCACGCCCGGGCGGGGTAACGCCCCGGTGCCACCCCGACGGTGAACGGCTCGGCCTCGGGGCAGACCAGCGGGTCGCAGCCGACCACCCGGCCGGTGGGCAGCACGATGTCGTCCACCGGGTGCGCCTCGACCAGGTACTCGCCGTGCTCGTCGGTGAACCGTGCGCCGGGGATCAGCAATCGGTCCAGGTCAGGGGTTAACGGCATCGGGGTCCTCTCGGCGCGGGCGGCCGGCGGAGCGTACCCGTCGGGACCGACGGCCACGCCACGGCGGGACCGGCGACGCGCGATCCGTCGTGCGGCGGCCGGCCCGGCGGTAGGTTCACGACCATGGCGATCCTCACCGAAGAAGACCTGGCCCTGCTGGCCGAACCGCAGCTCGCCCACGTGGCCACCATCGAGGCCGACGGCACCCCGCACGTCACCCCCGTGTGGGTGGACACCGACGGCGAGCACATCGTGTTCAACACGGCCAAGGGCCGACAGAAGTACCACAACATCGAGCGCAATCCCGTGGTCGCGGTGTCCATCGCGGACAAGACGAACGACTTCCGCACCCTCTGGGTGAAGGGCACGGCGGAGCTGGTCACCGAGGGCGCCGACGAGCACATCGACCGGTTGGCGCAGAAGTACCTGGGGCAGGAGACCTACCCGTTCCGTCAGCCGGGCGAGGAGCGGGTCATCGTCCGGGTCACCCCGACCCAGAAGCTCGGCCGCGGCTGAGGCGCGAGGCCGAGGCCCCTGTGGACCGTGAGGGGCCTCGGTCGGCGTTCAGGCGGTCTTGCGGGGCGCGGCCTTCTTCTCGGCGGCCTTCTTCGCCGGCGCCTGGTCGCCTTCTTCTCCGCGGTCTTCTTCTCGGCCGCCTTCTTCGCCGGCTCGGCCTTCTTCGCGGCGGCCTTCTTCTGTGCGGTCTTCTTCGCCGGCGCCTTCGCGGCCTTCTTCGCCGCCGCCTTCTGCGCCGAGCGCGCCGAGGAGATCTGCCTCGGCTCGCCGCCGCCGCCGGCAGCGGCCGGCTGTTCGCCCCGGGCCGCCCGGGCCCGGTCGACGGAGGCCTTGAGCGCCGCCATCAGGTCGACCGCCGCGGCTGGCGCCGCCTCTACCTCCTCCGGCTGGACCACCTCCCGGCCCTCGACCTTGGCGTCGATGACCTCCTGCAACGCCGCCCGGTAGTCGTCGGTGAAGACGTCCGGCTGGAACTCGCCGGCCATCGAGTCGATCAGCGAACTGGCCATCGCCAGCTCCGGGGGACGGACCTTGAGGTCCTCGTCCAGGAAGCCGAAGTCGGGGGTACGTACCTCGTCCGGCCAGAGCATGGTGTTGAGCAGCAGCACGCCCTCGCGTACGCGCAGGGTGGCGAGCTGTTCGCGCTGGCGCAGCGCCACCTTGACGATCGCCACCCGCTCGGAGTCGGTCAGCGCGTCCCGCAGCAGCACGTACGGCTTGGTCGCGGTGCCGTCCGGCTCGAGGAAGTACGCCTTGTTGTAGAGGATCGGGTCGACCTGTTCGGCCGGCACGAACTCCAGCACGTCGATCGCGCGTGACGTGGTCAGCGGCAGCTCGGCGAAGTCCTCGTCGGTGAGGATCACCATCTCGCCGCCGCCGATGTCGTAGCCCTTGACGATGTCGTCGTAGGTGACCTCCTCGCCGCAGACCGAGCAGGTGCGCTTGTAACGGATCCGTCCGCCGTCCTCCCGGTGCACCTGGTGGAAGCGGATGTCCTTCTCCTCGGTGGCCGAGTAGAGCTTCACGGCGATCGAAACCAGCCCGAACGAGACCGCGCCCTTCCAGATCGCCCGCATGCTGAGCTCCTCTCCCGGTTCTGCCCAGGATCGCAAATGATCGAAGCCGACGCGAGGACTTCCGCCGGCTACTACAGTCAGAAGGTGCCCGGCGCGCCGCTCAAGCCGATGCTCGCGATCACCGGGCAGCTCCCGGCGGGTGCCGGCTGGGCGTACGAGTTCAAGTGGGACGGCGTCCGGGCGCTCGCCGACATCACCGCCACTGCCAGCCGGCAACACCTGTACGCCCGCTCCGGCGTGGAGATCACCGCCGCGTACCCCGAGCTGATCACCCTCGCCGACCAGGTCGACGACGCGCTGCTCGACGGCGAGGTGGTCCTCTTCAACCAGGCCGGGCAGCCCTCGTTCACCGCGCTGGCCGAGCGGATGCACGTCCGGGACCCGGCGAAGGCGGCCCGGCTCGCGGCGGCCGCCCCGGTGACGTACATGATCTTCGACCTGCTCCGGCTGGGCGGCGCGGACCTGACCCGCTGGCCGTACGCCCGGCGGCGGGCGGCCCTGGACGACCTGGGGTTGGGCGCGGCGCGGTGGGCGGTGCCGCCGACGTTCCCGGACGGCCCGGCCACCTACGAGGCGGCCAGCGAGCACGGGCTGGAGGGAGTGATGGCCAAGCGGGCCGACTCGGTCTACCGGCCCGGGGTCCGCTCGCCGGACTGGGTGAAGGTCAAGCTGGAGGTGACCGGCGACTTCGTGATCGGCGGCTGGCGGCCGGGCGCCCGCAAGATCGGTGGGCTGCTGGTCGGGGTGCCGCGGCCGGACGGCCGGCTCACCTACCGGGGCCGGGTCGGCGGCGGGATCGGTGCGGCGATCGAACGGGAACTGCTGCGTGAGCTGGAACCGCTCCGGTCCGGGAGTCCGCCCTTCGCCGGGGACGTGCCCCGGGAGGATGCCCGGGGCGCGATCTGGGTAGAGCCTCTGGTCGTGGTGGAGGTGAAGTACGGCCAGCGCACCCCGGATGGGCGACTGCGGTTCCCCCGGGTGCTCCGGCTGCGCCCGGACAAGCCGCCGGAGGAGGTCGAGGATGCCGGCTGATCCGCAGCGGCTCCGGGTGGACGTCGAGGGGCGCCCGCTGGAGTTGTCCAACCTGGACAAGGTGCTCTATCCGGCGGTGGGGTTCACCAAGGGCGAGGTGATCGACTATTACACCCGGATCGCCCCGGTGCTCCTGCCGCACCTGGCCGACCGGCCGCTGACCCGGATCCGCTTCCCCAACGGGGTCACCGGCGGCTCGTTCTTCGAGAAGAACGCCCCGGCCGCGACCCCCGACTGGGTACGCACCGAGACGCTGCCCGCGCCCGGGTCGAGCAAGGGGCGGGAGACCATCGACTACGTGGTCGCCGACGACCTGCCCACCCTGGTCTGGCTGGCCAACCTCGCCGCGCTGGAGTTGCACACGCCGCAGTGGAAGGTCGGCGAGCACCCGGACATGATGGTGGTCGACCTGGACCCGGGGGCGCCGGCGGCGCTACGGCAGTGCTGCCAGGTGGCGCTGCTGATGCGCGACCGGCTCGCTGCTGACGGGATCGAGTCCTATCCGAAGACGTCCGGAAAGAAGGGCATGCAGCTCTGCTGCCCGATCGCGGGCACCCAGTCCTCGGACGACGTGTCGGCGTACGCCCGGCGGATCGCGCAGGAGTTGGAGCGGGCGCACCCGAAGCTGATCGTGTCGAAGATGGCGAAGAACCTGCGGCCGGGGAAGGTCTTCATCGACTGGAGTCAGAACAACGCGGCGAAGACCACCGTGGCGCCGTACTCGCTGCGGGCCCAGTCGGTGCCGTCCGCGTCGACGCCGCTGACCTGGGACGAGGTGGAGGCGGGCGCGGCGGGGAAGCGGCCGTCGGCCAAGCCGTACACCGCCGACGAGGTGCTCAAGCGGGTGGAGAAGTCCGGTGACCTGCTCGCCCCGCTGCTCGACGGCGGCCCCGAGCTGCCGCTGAGCTGACCCCGCGCCTCGGAACCGGTCGATAGGGGTGAGGGCGATCCGGAGTGAGGAGAGTCTGATGGCCGGGCAGCCGGGTCGCGGTGCTGCTGCCGCCGCACTGGCGTACCGCCGCGGTCCTGATCGGCGCCTGGTCGGTCGGGATGGCGGTGTCGTTCCGGCCGCGGGTCACCGCCGGGCTGCCGGTCCTCGACCCCGGCGGCGACCAGCCGTACGACGTCGTGTTCGTCACCCCGTAACGTCTCGACGACTGGCTGGAGGAGGTGCCCGAGGGGCGGCACCGCTACCTCGTCGGCACCGGGCCCGGCCCGCTGGCCGACGTGCCCCTGGGCTGGCTCGACTGGTCCACCGAGGTGCTCCGGCAGACCGACACCCCGCCCGACTACGCCTCCGTCCGCCCGTCGGACGCGGCCACCCCGGACGGCACCAGCTACGGCGCGTACGGCCGGGTGGCGGCGGAGATCGCGGCGCAGCTCGATTTGCGGGCCGGCGACCGGCTCCTGGTCGACGCGGCCGAGCACGAGCAGCCGCTGAAGTGGCTGCTCGCCCCGCTCGCCGCCGGTGCGTCCGTGGTGATCTGCGCAAACCTGGACCGAACGAAGCTGGAGGCTCGGATCGCCGCCGAGCAGGTCACCCGGATCCTGTAACCGTGGGGGACGACCATCAGGGGCTGACGCGTTGGGCAGGCGACTGCGCCGAGCGGATGCTGCCGCACTTCGCGGCGGAACGGCCCGGCGACGACCGCCCCCAGCGGGCGATCGAGGCCGCCCGCGCCTGGGCACGCGGCGAGTTCGCCATGACCGAAGCGCGCAAGGCCCGAACACCTGCGCCCGGTCGTCTTCACCGGCGGTTGAGCCACGGCGCGCGCCGCGAGCAGGGCACGCTGTGGTCCACCGGCAGCGCACACCGCCCGCCGCCCGGCAGCAGCCGGTCGCAGAAGACCCAGTGGCGTACGCCCTGCTGGTCCTCGGCCGAGACGGTCACCCCGCCCGGCTCGACGCGTGCGCTGAGCCGGGCCAGCACCCGGGCGGCGGTACGGGCGAGAATCCGGGCCCGGAGCAGGTCGGGCGCGGTGATCGGCAGGTGGATCACCCAGCGGTCGGTCATCGGTAGCGGTGGTTCGATGACTGGGTGCTCTGCCACGTGCGCAGGGCGTTCTTGATCCGTACGTTCTCCTCCTGCACCGCGACCAGGGCGGTCTGCGCGACGGTGAGTTCGTCGGCCACGCGGTGCAGGAACGCGCGGATCTCGACGGGGTCGAGGCCGTGCCGGCGGACGTTGAAGCACCGGTCGCGGATCTGCCAGGGCCGTAGGGGAAGCCGGCCCTGGGCTGGGCGAACGTCTTCCGTCGAACGTCGTTCTGTGCGTCGGCCCGCCAGGCGACGGATCAGGTTGCGCACGGGGTGACCGCCCTTCTTCGGGTCGCGTCGAAGTGGAGGGGGCGGTCTCCGCCGGTTGCGGTCGGCGGAGACCGCCCCGCCCTGCCACCGCAGCCTCGATCGGCGGTACGACAGCAGGGCCGCGCCGGGGGAGCGCGGTGGGTGAGGTCTCGGCGGCGATGCGAGACCAGTACGAGAGGCGCCAACCGACCGTAGCGGCACCGCATCACCGAGAGCGACGCTACCGATACCTCTCACCTCTGTCAACGCTCTCTTAGCTGTCGAATCTGGCTGGAGCGCTGCCTGCTGCTTCCCTTCCAGTTATTGCCGCACTTTCAGCTCGTGCTCGATACTGGGAGGGCCAACCGACCGCAAGGGGCCTCCACGTGCCGATTCCGCCGACCATGGACGAGTTGATCAACGATCTGCTGAAGCGGATCGAGGTGGGCGAGTTCCAGCCCGGATCGCAGATACCGTCCACCCAAGAACTGGCTGATCACTACGACCTGTCGCTCTCGACGATTCACCGCGCCGTGGCGACGCTACGGGAGCAGGGTGTGCTGGTTGGCCGCCCGGGCCGCGGTGTCTTCGTCGCGGAATCCCCTCGGGGCTGACCACCCCGACAGGCGGCCAAGCGCTTTGTAGTCCGGGCGGACGGTTTCCATGCTGGCGATGCAGAGCCAGCCCTGAACTCTCCGTCCCGAACGCCGTTGCGGTGCATCGTCTGCTGCCATCGGCTGTCACTCCGTGCCCGTCGGCTCGGCCGCCACCCGCCTGCTGTCGTCCCGTGTCACCTGCAGGCGGCGCGTTTGGTGTGTGCCCGCTGCTTCGTGGAGTGGTCGAGAGTAGACGTACCGGCTCGGCTCTAAACGTATGGATTGCCGGCGACCAGGCCGGATCGAGTGTCGTCCGAGTTATCCGGCCTGTTGGGGCTCGTCCCGGTCTGGTTCGGCTGGCACGGTTGCGTTGCTGTCGACAGCCGCTATGACTCGGACTCGGTAGTCGTGGTGCCGAAGCCGGCTTCCTCAGTGTGCTGAGCACGGTGCGCATAGCGGCGTGTCGCTAGTGTTCTGTCGGCTTCACGCCACTCAGCGGGCTGCGGCAAGCCGCACTAGCTGACACGTTATACGGTTACCCATGTGTCAAGAATCTTCCTCAGCTATGCCAGCGAAGACGGTCCTCTAGTCGATAGCGTATACAGATCGCTCATCGAACGGCTGCCTAATCATTCTCCTTGGATCGATAAGTACGAGATCGTGGCTGGAGAAAGCCTAATAACGAAGATCGCGGAGGGCATGGATTCCGCAGAAAAGTTCTTCGTCTTCCTTTCAAGCAAGTCCATATCAAAGCCGTGGGTTCAGCGAGAACTGCGACGTGCAATAATTCGCGAAATCGAGGGCATTGACCCGAACTTCATCATCCCGGTCAAGGTTGGAGAGCTTGACAAACTTCCACCATTCCTTGAGGACAAGAAGTACATCGATTTAGGTCAGCTACGCGAAGAGGAGTGGCTGGCAGCTTTTGATTCATCGATTTCGGGGACCCCTATTCTGCCCGCCGGACCAATCCGTCGCAACGTCGAGGTATGGGCGGAGTGCGGCCCCGAGGGACAACACGTCACGAACATCTTCTTCAAGGCTGTCGGTTGGGCCGAGACGTTTTCCGTTGCGGTAGCAACGAACAAGGATATCGCCGGCGCAACTTACTTCGCCACCAGTTCGCAGACCGAGATTGACGAGATTTTTGAACCCCGTCTTTATGCAGTCAGGTTCGAAACCCCCGAGCTTCGGCCCGGCAAACCACCCTTCTGGATTCGAGTCGAATTTGCCGAGGGCACCGACGCCCGCAGGGCAATCGATCAGGTGGTCCCTTGGAGGCCTGGCCCACCGAACTGACCCCTGCACCGTAGCTTAAGCGACCGACCTGATTTAGGGACCAAGCATGGCTTCAACAGTCCACTCAACATGCCGGCGGGATATCTCATGGCGTTGATCGGTCTCTCTGAGACTGCGACGGTCCGGTGCGCCGCTGTACTTCTGCGCTGTCCGGCGACCAGGTCGACCTGCCGTGGCCGAGGGCCACGACCACCGCCGGGGGGAGCCTGGTCGCGGTCATCAGCGAGTGGCGACAGGCATCGTCCTGTGCCCTCGCGCTCGGTCAGCTTGTCGCTCCTTCCGCCCGCCATTATCGAGTAGCGGGCTGTTTGCTGACTCACTGCTGAATCCGCCTGACGATGGCTGGCCGTGCGCCCCAGCTCCTGGTCCGGGCCGAGTCCTGAACCTATGTATTACCAGCAAGGGGTCACCGACCTCAGTCGCCGAACTCGTCTCTACCCGGCTCTACCCGGGCCGGCGCCCCTCAGGCGGGCCCTGTCCCAGTGCACCGCGTCCGGGCGATCAACACGACTCTGGGATCGGGTGTTCATCCGAACCCGCTGACTAGGTAGCTCCTCGCGCCCGCCCGTTCCGTCACCGATGCTGTCGACAGAAACTGGCTCATTGACGCTGAGTAGCTATCCCGAAACCGAATGCCATCGGCTGCGGCTGAAGCTCCTGGCTTTGGCATAAATCTGACTCGCCTGCACCCGCAACCTTGCAGCGGAGACGTCAAAGGTCCACTACAGTTGCTTGTTATGCCCCGCGGGCCATGGACAACTAACCGAAGCCGGATCGCCTACTCGACGCCTCGTTTCAACGTGCATCAAGACGAGGTGACTCGTCCGGATGGAACTCTTGGCGAGTATGACTGGATCGAAACGTCTGACCAGGTGCGAGTTGCTGCGCTTGTGGACGGACACATCTTACTTGTAGAGCAATACCACTACCTAATCGGCCGAACACTCCAGCTTCCTGGAGGAAATGTCGAACATGACGAGACAGCTGAGGACGCAGCCAAGCGAGAGTTAGAGCAAGAGACTGGATACCGGGACGGCAAGTGGACGAACCACGGAAGGCTTTGTCCGCTACCTGGCCTGAGTCCCGCATACATCCACCTTTGGCTTGTGCAACATGCCTCGGCGGGTACGCCGAAGCCGGAGTCAGCAGAACGGGACCTTCGAGTGGTTCGCCTACCTATCGGTGATGCTCTTCGTGCGGCCTATGACAACAAGATCGGTTGTGCTGCTAGCGCTGCGTTGGTGTTTGCCATCGCGAGTGCCCTCGCCAGCTAGACGTCGCGAAAGCAGGTGCAAGCAACCACACGCGACCCGGGGGAGGTCCGGCCATGAGCTGGCGCGAAGTCTTCTACGTCAAGATTCAGGGCTGGGGTTTAAACGTTCAGGTCGGCATTGTTGCGGTGATAGCCGTTGCTCTGATCATGATCGGACTTCTTGCCCATGAAAGAAGAGGTGCAAGGTGGCGCCTGACCAAGGTTAACTTCCGTTTCGCTGGACTCGGTCAGATCGAGATATGCCCGAATAACGACGTAGCTCAGATCGCTCACACTGCATGGGTGGAGCTGCGATCTCGGAAGGCTGCAATTCCTTTCGATCCCGACCATGACGTTATTGTAGAGATGTATAACTCGTGGTATGACCTGTTCCGGGCTCTCCGTGAGTTGGCAAAGACTGTTCCTCCTGACGCGATGCGCGCGGGAGAAAGCGCACCCATGCTTGCCGAGATACTCCTCAAAGCGCTAAATGACGGCTTGCGGCCACACTTAACGTGCTGGCAGGCCAAGTTCCGCCGGTGGTACGACGTCAAAATTGACGATCCGGCGATGGCCTCCATGTCTCCTCAAGAAATTCAACGCCTTTTCCCTGAATACGAAGCCCTTGTAGCCGACCTCGTCGTGGTGAGCAAAGGCATGTCTCAGTTCACCGAGGAACTTCGGAAGATTGCTCATGAGCGGAAATTAAGCAAGGCGATCGGCCTAGGTCTAATTGAGAGAGTCCAGAAGCTAGGAGGTACTCCAGATGGCAACGTACGGTGAGATTCGACTATCGCGGATCGCGGAAGCTGCCGCCAGGAAGAGCACTGATCCTACTCGGCGGAAATGCTTCATCTCATACCACCACGCGGACCAGGCCGAGGCAGAGGAATTCGTGGAATCATTTGGACATCTCTTTATTGCGCGCGTCTTGGGCGTTTCTGATGAAGACGACTTCATTGACAGTGACGACACTGACTACGTCATGGACTGTATCCGCGAACGATATCTGACGGATTCGACAGTAACAATCGTGCTGCTTGGCCAGTGCACGTGGGCGCGGCGCTACGTTGATTGGGAACTTTACTCCACTCTCCGACACGACAAGCTAAATCGACGTAGCGGCCTGATGGCTATCACCCTTCCCTCTATCGAGGGAACGAGCGTTACACTTCCGCCTCGACTGGATGACAACATCGACGGGGACAAGCTTTACGCTCGATGGTGGAAGTACCCGTCGTCGGACTGGGCACTCCGCTCTTGCATTGAGGATGCCTTCACCGCTCGAAGCACTAGGTCTCACCTAATTGACAACACGCGTGCCAGGAAGATTAGAAGCTCCCCCTGTTAGGCAAACATCCATCCCGATGCTCCTGTGGATGTCAAGCTCCGTGGGCCGTTTGGTTGGCGGAGCTTGACCTTTTCGTCCCGAAGGAACGATCGCGGGCCGACGAGCTGGCTACCGGGACTTCTGAAACTTGCCGGACTGTCCGTCACTGTCCACGGTCGTCCAGCATCGCTCGTCCATGTTGTCACCCATCGGGCGGAGCGAACCGAAACTCTCTCGCCGCGAGCGTCCGTCGGTGTCGACAGCAACGAGCAGTCGCTCCCTGTCTACGCCCGTATGCGCACGATTGTCTCGAACTCGACATGACTTACACCCGCCCTAGTACGGCAGCCGCCATTGGCTAGTTGACCAGGGCGTATGCGCGGCTGAGTCGGGTGCGTTGGTGGAACCAGCGTGAACGGGCTTGGTGGCGGCGGCGCCAGGTGCTCCAGTGGTGGGCGTGGTCGGGCGGTGTCGGTTGATGCTGCAGTCTGGCCAGGAGTCGTCGTGTTTCGGGG
>JAEVHO010000170.1 GCA_016802835.1 Micromonospora sp. ATA32
ACCACCAGGCCCTGTCGACCCTGGGCGAGCCCGTCGAGCAGCGCCACGTCGTCGTCGAGGGTGACGGTGTGCAGGGCCACCCGGGTCGCGGCCAGCCGGATCGAGCAGGCCGCCGTTGACCAGCCCGCGCCGCCGCAGGTCGGTCTCCGAGCCCACCGCGCCGTACGTCTGCCGCAGCACCGACCCGGCGCCGGTGCGCGAGGTGAGCACAACCGGCATCCGTTCGGCGAGCGCGCCGAGGGCGGGGGCGAAGGCCGGGGGCACGTGGCCGACCCCGAACCCGGCCACCACCAGGCCCTGTCGACCCTGGGCGAGCCCGTCGAGCAGCGCCACGTCGTCGTCGAGGGTGACGGTGTGCAGGGCCACCCGGGTCGCGGCCAGCCGGTCCGGGTCCACCGACGCCAGCGGGGCGTGCCGCGCCGGCCGGACCAGCAGCCGTACCTCTCCCTCGATCACGTGACCGAGCGGGCCGGCGTTGGGCGAGGCGAAGGTGGCCGTACTGGTGCTGTGGGTCTTGCGGACGTAGCGGGCGGCGTGGATCTCGTCGTTCACCGCGACCAGGACGCCGAGGTCGCGGGCGACCGGCGCGGCGGCGACCCGGACGGCGGCGAGCAGGTTCGCCGGGCCGTCCGGGCCAGCCAGGGTCGGGTTGCGCATCGCGCCGGTGAAGACCAGCGGCGCCGGGTGCGGCCAGACCAGGTCGGCCAGGAAGGCGGTCTCCTCCAGCGTGTCGGTGCCCTGGGTCACCACCACGCCGGTCGCCCCGTCGGCCACCGCCGCGCCCGCCGCGGCCACCAGGTCGAGGATCCGGCGGTACGTCAGGTCGGCGCTCGGCACCGCCTCGACGTCCCGCACCTCCAGCGGGAGGTCAGCCAGCCCGGGCACGGCGGCGGCGAGTTCGGCGCCGGTCAGCCGGGCGACCACGCCCGTCGCGCCGGCCCCGGCCATCGCGATGGTGCCGCCGAGCGTGAAGAGGACGACGCTCACCGGTCGACCCTGTCCACCCAGACCGCCAGCATCAGCGACTGCGGCCCTTTCTCCCGGCCCTCGGGCTCCCGGTCCAGCCGGGCCTGCACCTCGAACCCGGCCTCCGCGAGTCGCGCGGCGACCCGGTCCGGCGGCAGCCAGTGCACGTCGTAGGCGACGGTGTGGCCGTACGCCTGCTCCAGACGGACGCGGCGGTCGCCGGCCTTGAAGGCGAGCAGCAGCCGACCGCCCGGGGCGAGCACCCGGTGGAACCCGGCAAACACGCCGGGCAGCAACTGCGGCGGCACGTGGATGATCGAGTACCAGGCGACGAGACCGGCGAGGGCGCCGTCGGGCAGTGCGAGGTCGGTCATCGAGCCGACCTCGAAGCGCAGCCCCGGGTGGTGGCGGCGGGCCACCTCCAGCATGCCGGGTGACAGGTCGATCCCGGAGGCGTCCAGCCCGAGGTCGCGCAGGTGGGCGGTGATCCGCCCGGTGCCGCAGCCCACCTCGACCACCGGTCCCGATCCGCCGACCTGCTCGGCGAACGCGGCCAGCATCGCCCGATCCAACGGCCCCTCACCCACGTCGGGTATGAGTCGGGCGTAGTCGGCGGCGACGGTGTCGTAGGCGGCACGGGTCTCGGCCATCCAGTGCGGTTCCGTCATGATCTTCAGACCCTAGTCGGCCGGACCGCGGCGGGCCGGCCGCCCGGTCCGCAATTGCGGTGCCGTTCCTCCGGGTCCGGCGGTAGGGTGCCCGGGCTGCGGCGACCAGCCTGCGGCGTTCGTCGACAGACAGGCCCGGCAGTGACGGAAAACCTGACCCGAACCGCTCCGGCGACGGCCCCGGCTCGTCCCTCGCTCTGGCGGAGCAGGAGCTTCCTGCTGCTGTGGAGTGGGCAGACGGTCGGCGAGCTGGGCACCCGCATCTCCGGCGTCGCGGTGCCACTGCTGGCGGCCGACATCCTGCACGCCAGCACGTTCCAGATCTCCCTGCTGACGTTCCTCGCCTGGCTGCCGTACCTGATCTTCTCGCTGCCCGTCGGGATCCTGGCCGACCGGGTGGACCAGCGCCGGCTGATGATCGTCTGCGACCTGGGCCGGGCGGCGCTCATGGCCTCCCTGCCGGTGGTCGCGCTGGTCGGGCACCTCACCCTGGCGTTCCTGTACGTCGTGGTCAGCCTCTCCGGGGTGCTGACCGTCGCCTTCACCGTGGCGTACCGGAGCATGCTGCCCCGGCTCGTCGGCGCGGACCAGCTCGTCGACGGCAACGCCAAGCTGGTCACCAGCCAGCAGCTCGCCGAACTGGCCGGCCCCACCCTCAGCGGCGCGCTGATCGGACTCATCGGCGCGGCCCGGACGTTCTTCGCCAATGCCCTCGCCTTCGCGGTCAGCGCGGTGACGCTCCTGCTCATCCGCCCCACTCCGGAAGCGGCGCCGCCGGCCGCCGGGCGGGTGGCGCTGCGGGCCGCCCTGGGCGAGGGGCTCGGCTTCGTCCGCCGGCAGCCGATCCTGGTGAAGATCCTGGCCTGCACCACCACCTCCAACTTCTTCGTGATGGCCGCGAGCTCCATCGAGGTCCCGTTCCTGCGCCGGGAGCTGCACGCCTCACCCCTGGTGATCGGGTTGGTCTTCTCCGCCGGCGCCGTCGGCGGGCTGCTGACCGGAGCGCTGGCCAACCGGCTGTCCGAGCGGATCGGCACGGCCCGGGTGATCTGGGTGGCGATGGCGGCGCCCGGCCCCCTCTACCTGCTCATCCCGCTGGCGCGATCCGGCTGGGGCGTGCTGCTCTTCGCGGTCGGGTTCGCCGCGTTCTCCGCCAACGCGGTGCTGTTCAACGTGGCGGCGATGTCGTACCGGCAGCGGATCACCCCGGCGCCGCTGCTCGGCCGGGTCAACGCCGCGTTCCTGTGGATCTGCTACGGGGTGATTCCGCTGGGCGCCCTGTTCGGCGGGACGCTCGGCAGTCAGCTCGGACTGCGGCCGGCGCTGTGGACCTGCGTGCTCGGCATGTGGAGCGCTGCGGTGTTCGTGGTCTGCTCCCCGCTGCGCCGGATGCGCGACTTCCCGGCCTCCTCGTGACGGGCCGCCGCGACATCCGGAAAACTTTCCCCTGACCGCTGTCGAATCCGTCCGGACCCGTTCGTCGGGATGGCAAGAAGGTGGAACGCCAACCTGAGGAGAACCTGATGGCCCAGTACGCAGTCCTGATCTACTCGCCCGCGCCGGCCGACGCGATGGAGCTGACGCCCGACTACCTGGCGCTGCTGGAGCGGTACCCGGCGCAGGTCGAAGAGCTGGGCGGGAAGATCGTCACGGGGTTCGCGCTCCAGCCCAGCACCACCGCCACGGCAGTCCGCGGAGACCTCGTCACCGATGGCCCGTTCATCGAGGCCAAGGAGGTGGTCGCCGGGTTCTTCATCCTGGAGGCGCCGGACCTGGACGTCGCCCTGAAGATCGCCAAGCTGAACCCGGCCACCATCGACGGGGGCGTCGAGGTACGGCCGCTGTTCGTCCCGCCGTCCGAGTGAGCAACGCCGGCACGGCCACGGCGGAACGCGCCGTGGCGGACGCGCACCGTCGCGAGTGGGCCTTCGTGCTCGCCGCGACGGCGCGCGTCGCCGGCGACCTCGACGTCGCCGAGGAGTGCGTTCAGGACGCGTACCTCGCCGCGCTGGACGCCTGGGCGCGGGACGGCGTACCCGACAAACCCGGCGCCTGGCTGACCGCCACCGCGAAGCGCAAGGCGCTGGACGTCCTGCGCCGGGAGAAGGTGTTCCGGTCCAAGATGCCCCTGCTCGTGGAGCCGGCGGAGGAGGAGGCCGTGGCGGAGCCCGACGAGGACGCGGTGCCCGACGACCGGTTGAGGCTGGTCTTCACCTGCTGCCACCCCGCGCTGGCCCGGGAGGCCCAGGTGGCGCTGACCCTGCGCCTGGTCTGCGGGGTGAGCACCGGCGACATCGCCCGCGCGTTCCTGGTCTCCGAGACGACGATGGCCGCGCGAGTGACCCGGGCCAAGAAGAAGATCGCCGGAGCCCGGATCCCGTACCGGGTGCCGGAGGCCGCCGAGCTGCCCGAACGGCTGGACGCGGTGCTGACCGTCATCCACCTGCTCTACACGAGCGGGCACACCGCTCCGTCCGGCGCCGACCTGGTCCGCGCCGACCTGGTGGACCGGGCGTTGCATCTGACCCGCATGCTGCTGGCCCTCATGCCCGACGAGCCGGAGGTGCGCGGGCTGCAGGCGCTGCTGCTGCTCACCGACGCCCGCCGGGCCACCCGTACCGACGCCGAGGGGCGGCTGCTGGTGCTGGCCGAGCAGGACCGGTCCGCCTGGGACCGGGCCGCCATCGAGGAGGGCAACGCCCTGGTCGTCGGCGCGTTCCGGACCGGCCGGGTCGGCCGGTACGCGCTCCAGGCCGCCATTGCCTCGCTGCACGCCGTCGCCCCCAGCTACGCCGCCACCGACTGGCCCCAGGTGGTACGCCTCTATGACGAGCTGCTGAAACGCTGGCCCTCGCCGGTCGTCGCGCTCAACCGGGCCGTGGCGGTGTCGATGGCCCACGGCCCCGAGGCCGCTTTGGACGAGGTCGAGGCGCTGGCGCGGGACGGCCGGCTGGGCGGGTACCACTACCTGCCGGCGATCAAGGCCGACCTGCTGCGCCGGCTCGGGCGGCAGCGGGAGGCCGCGGACGCGTACCGGGCGGCGCTGGACCTGGTGGACAACGACGCCGAACGGGAGTTCCTCACCGCCCGCCTCGCCGAGGCCGACTCCGGTCCGTCGTGAGTTATCCGTTGCCCGCCCTACCGTCCACCCCGCCCAACCGGCGGCGACGAGGAACGTTGAACGGACGGATCAACGAAACAGCCGGCTTGTGTCAGCGAGGCACCGACGTTTGTCCGGCCGGCGACGACTGACTGCGGCGAAGAGAGTGCCCGCAGCCCGCTCCGCCTAGCGGGTACACCAGTCCAGCCCGTCCAGCATGGCCGCCGCCAGGGCCTCCCGGTTGCCCGCGCCGGTCCCTGCCAGTGCCTTGTCCAGGACCGCGCCGGCGTCATCCGGCAGCTCCTGTTGACCCAGCATCGGCAGCATCAGGACGAGGCGCTGCGCCCCGGTCAGCCGGCCGTCCGGCAGCGCCGCCGCGGCCAGCAGTTCCGCCCAGGTCATCGCGGACTCGAACCCGTGGCCCTCGATCGACGCGACCACCTTCGCCGGGCGCCCCGGCCGCTCCTCCACGAAGTCGAGGCCCGCGTCCTCCTCGAAGTTGCGGAACACGATCCGCAGCCAGGCGTCCCCGCCGAGCGGCACCGAGACGACCGGCCACCGCTCCGGGTCGGTGAGCACGGCGAACATCGCGTCGTACCCGGCGGCGCTTACCTCGAAGGCGGCCTCCGACTCCCGTTCCGTGCCCATTACTCCGGAGAGGTAGTGCGACCAGAGGGCCGGGTGAGCCACGATGCTGTCGGCGGCGTGCAGGGTCGCCCCACACTCGGCGTCGTAGCCAGGGATGGTGAACGCGGGTCCGATCGTCAGTGACATGGCCCGCATTCAACCCGACCCATCGACACCATGCTCCGTCAAGGCAGCGAGCCCCGGGCGCGGGAACGCCCGGGGCTCGCGGGTGTCGACGTACGTCAGCTGCAGCCGCTGGTGGAGCCGCAGCCCTCGCAGACGTAGCAGCTACCGGCCGGCCGCATCTTCGTACCGCAGGTGAAGCAGAGCGGCGCGTCCGCGGCCTTGCCGAGCACCGCCTCCAGCAGCTCCGTGGAGGAACCCACCGACGGCGCCGGCTTGACGGCGGCGACGTCCGCCATCTCCAGCGCCGGCTGGGCCACCGCCGGCTTGGCTTCCACCGGCGCCTCGACCGGAGCGGACGAGGCCATCGCGGTGAGCTCCGCGCCGCTCACCGTGGCGCTCTCCGCCTCGGCCTCGGCCCGCAGCTGCGCGGCGCGCTCGCTGGCGGTAAAGATGCCCAGCTCCGCGCGACGCTCGTACGGCAGGAAGTCCAGTGCCAGGCGACGGAAGATGTAGTCCATCACCGAGGCGGCCATCCGCACGTCCGGGTCGTCGGTCATGCCGGCCGGCTCGAAGCGCATGTTGGTGAACTTGCTGACGAACGTCTCCAGCGGCACGCCGTACTGCAGACCGATCGAGATGGCCACCGAGAAGGCGTCCATCACGCCGGCGAGGGTCGAGCCCTGCTTGGACATCTTGAGGAAGACCTCGCCCAGGCCGTCGTCCGGGTACGACGACGCGGTGAGGTAGCCCTCGGCACCGCCCACCGAGAAGGAGACCGTCTCCGACGGACGCTTCTTCGGCAGCCGCTTGCGCACCGGCCGGTACTCGACGACCTTCTCGACCACCTTTTCGACGGCGGCCGGGGCGGTCTCGGCGGTGGTGACGGCGGTGGTCTTGTTCGGCTTGGCCACCGAGAGCGGCTGGCCCACCTTGCAGTTGTCCCGGTAGATCGCCAGCGCCTTGAGGCCGAGCTTCCAGCCCTCGAAGTAGATCTTCTCGACGTCCTCGACGGTGGCCTGCTCCGGCATGTTGACCGTCTTGGAGATGGCTCCGGAGATGAACGGCTGGACGGCCGCCATCATCCGCACGTGCCCCATCGGGGCGATCGAGCGCTCGCCCATCGCGCAGTCGAAGACCGGGTAGTGCTCCGGCTTCAGCCCGGGGGCGTCGACCACGTGGCCGTGGTCGGCGATGTGCTCGACGATCGCCTCGACCTGCTCCTCCGGGTAGCCGAGGCTGCGCAGGGCGCGCGGGACGGTCTGGTTGACGATCTGCATCGAGCCGCCGCCGACCAGCTTCTTGAACTTGACCAGCGCCAGGTCCGGCTCGACGCCGGTGGTGTCGCAGTCCATCATCAGGCCGATGGTGCCGGTGGGTGCCAGTACTGCGGCCTGCGAGTTGCGCCAGCCGAACTTGTCGCCGATCTTGTTGCCCTGGGTCCACTGCTTGGTGGCCTCGCGGGCGATCGCGGTGGCCACGGTGCTGGTGGGCTTGATCTCGTCGTTGGCCGCGGCGTGCTTGCGCATGACCCGCTTGTGCGGCTCGGCGTTGCGGGCGTAGCCCTCGTACGCGCCGACGATGCCGGCCAGCTCGGCCGAGCGGCGGTATGCGGTGCCGGTCATCAGCGAGGTGATCGCGGCGGCGACCGAGCGCCCCTGCTCCGAGTCGTACGGCAGGCCGGAGGCCATCAGCAGCGCGCCGAGGTTGGCGTACCCGATGCCGAGCTGCCGGTAGGCCCGGGTGGTCTCGCCGATCTTCTCGGTGGGGAAGTCGGCGAAGCAGATCGAGATGTCCATCGCGGTGATGACCAGCTCGACCGAGCGGACGAACTTCTCCACCTCGAAGCCACCGTCGGCACGGAGGAACTTCATCAGGTTGAGCGAGGCCAGGTTGCACGAGGAGTTGTCCAGGTGCAGGTACTCCGAGCACGGGTTCGACGCGGTGATCCGCCCGGTCTCCGGGCAGGTGTGCCAGTCGTTGATCGTGTCGTCGTACTGCAGGCCCGGGTCGGCGCACTCCCAGGCGGCCTGGGAGATGGTACGGAACAGCTTCTTGGCGTCGATCGTCTCGATGGTCGCCCCGTCGAGCCGGCCGCGCAGGTCGAAGCCGCCGCCGTTCTCGACCGCCGTCATGAACTCGTCCGAGACCCGGACCGAGTTGTTGGCGTTCTGGTACTGCACGCTGACGATGTCGGAGCCACCCAGGTCCATGTCGAACCCGGCGTCGCGCAGCGCGCGGATCTTGTCCTCCTCGCGCGCCTTGGTGACCACGAACTCCTCGACGTCCGGGTGGTCCACGTCGAGGATGACCATCTTGGCCGCCCGCCGGGTGGCGCCACCGGACTTGATGGTGCCGGCCGAGGCGTCCGCGCCGCGCATGAAGCTGACCGGGCCGGAGGCGGTGCCACCGGAGGAGAGCAGCTCACGGGAGGAGCGGATCCGGGACAGGTTCACGCCGGAGCCGGAGCCGCCCTTGAAGATCAGCCCCTCCTCCTTGTACCAGTCCAGGATGGAGTCCATCGAGTCGTCGACGGCGAGGATGAAACACGCGCTGACCTGCTGCGGCGAGGGCGTGCCCACGTTGAACCAGACCGGCGAGTTGAAGCTGAACACCTGGTGCAGCAGCATCCAGGTCAGCTCGTGCGCGAACACCTCGGCGTCCGCCGGGTTGGCGAAGTAGCCGTGCTCCTCACCCGCCTTGCGGTAGGCGGTGACCACCCGGTCGATCAACTGCTTGAGCGACCACTCCCGCTCCGGGGTCCCCACCGCGCCCCGGAAGTACTTGGTGGTCACGATGTTGGCCGCGTTGACGCTCCAGGACTCGGGGAACTCCACCCCGCGCTGCTCGAAGTTGATCGAGCCGTCCCGCCAGTTCGTCATCACGACGTCGCGGCGCTCCCAGGCGACCTCGTCGTAGGGGTGCACCCCCTCGGTGGTCCACACCCGCTCGACCTTGAGCCCCGCGTTCGCGCCGGACCGGGTCCGTGACCTGCTCGCTGTCACACCATCCCCCGCCATCTCATCCGCCCCCTCGTCTGCGCGGTCACCCACCGCGCGTCGAACTGCAATCCGAAAAACAAAACTCAACTGGTACGGCCGGCGGCCTCGACCGCCTCGGCCCCAGCGCCCTCCCGGGCGCGTGCGGCGGCCCGCAGCGACTCGATCTCGCGCTCGAAGTCGGCGAGCGAGTCGAACGAGCGGTAGACGCTGGCGAAGCGCATGTAGGCCACCAGGTCCAGGTCACGCAGCGGCCCCAGGATCGCCAGCCCCACCTCGTGGCTCGGGATCTCGGCGGCCCCCTTGGCGCGTACGGTCTCCTCGACCCGCTGGGCCAGCAGCGCGATCGAATCCTCGTCGACCGGTCGGCCCTGGCACGCCTTGCGCACCCCGCCGACGATCTTCGTGCGGCTGAACGGCTCGGTGACCCCGCTGCGCTTGACCACCGCGAGGACCGCCTCCTCGACCGTCGTGAACCGCTTGCCACACTCCGGGCAGGACCGGCGACGGCGAATCAGCTGGCCGTCGTCGGCCTCCCGCGAGTCGACCACCCGGGAGTCGGCGTGCCGGCAGTACGGACAGCGCATCGCCTGACCTCCTTCATCGACCGCGGGTGCTGCCGCGCACTCCCGGACACGCGTGATCACGGCACCGGCCACGATCAGGTGGCCGCCGCCGTCCGCGGAAGCAGGAGTGCGATCGGTAGTTGAACCCAACCTGTAGGCAAGTTACGCCCATGTGACTACTACATCTAGGGGTTGACCGTATGTCGCCGACCGACGGAGGTCAAGTTGGCCGGCGTGTCCGGCGCGTCACCACAGAAACCACCCGTACCACCCTTCCCACACCGACCGCGGCCGCTCCACCGCCATCCCCAACCGACATGGCCGGCGGCAGGTTACCGCCCGACCGGCCCACGAACGTCGAACACGCGTACGAGAGACGTATCATTTATCAGAACACCCGTACGGATTTCGCGGAATTCAGCCCCGACACGCCGACAACAGGTCGTACAGATGTTTGAAAATGACCGATCTCACCTATACGGTCATGAACAACCGGGCGCGGCGTTTCGCGTCGACCCGGTCTCAGCGACACCCCCGCACGCACCACGAGCCGCCAAGCACCCAGCGCCGACCAGGGAGGACGGACGTGACCGAGGACCGGGCCAGCCGGCAGAAGAACCCGCAGCAGATCGCCGAGGCGGGTCCGCCAGCCACTCGGCGCCCCCGCGCCGCCCGCAGCCGGACCGGCCAGCCAGCCGTACGCGCGGTCGCCCCGGTGGTCAGCAGCTTCCCCGACCCGGCCGCGGTCGACCTGACCGCCCGGCAGCGCCGGATCCTGGAGTTCATCCGCAGCTGGGTGGAGCGGCACGGCTACCCGCCGAGCGTGCGCGAGATCGGCGAGGCGGTCGGCCTGGTCTCGCCGTCCAGCGTCGCCTACCAGCTCAAGGAGCTGGAGAAGAAGGGCTTCCTGCGGCGCGACCCGAACCGCCCGCGCGCGGTGGACGTCCGCGCCCCGAGCGACGTGATCGACGACGAGCTGACCCGGGCGCAGCGCCCCACCCCGGCCTACGTGCCGATGCTGGGCCGGATCGCCGCCGGTGGGCCGATCCTCGCCGAGCAGGCGGTGGAGGACATCTTCCCCCTCCCCCGCGAGCTGGTCGGTGAGGGCGAGGTGTTCATGCTCCAGGTCAAGGGCGACTCAATGCTCGACGCGGCGATCTGCGACGGCGACTGGGTGGTGGTCCGCCAGCAGCCGAACGCCGAGGCCGGCGACATCGTGGCGGCCATGCTCGACGGCGAGGCGACCGTCAAGACCTACCGCCGGCGCGACGGGCACGTCTGGCTGATGCCGCAGAACCCGGCCTTCGACCCGATCCCGGGCGACGACGCCACCATCATGGGTCGGGTCGTCGCAGTGCTCCGCCGGATCTGACCCGCCCCGACCCGATTCCGGGTGACCGCCCCAGGGCGGTCACCCGTCGCCTGCCGGCCACGGCCTCCGGTCAGTAGCGGTCGCCCCGATAGCCCCGTCCGCCGCCCTGCATCTGGCCGTACTGGCCGCCGCGGTCGTCGTCGTAACCGCCACCGTCGCGCCGTGGACCCGACCGCTGACCCCGGTGCTCCTCGTTCCCGTCGCCACCGCGCGGCGGCTCGGCCTGGGCACCGCCGTAGGGCGGTCACCCGTCGCCTGCCGGCCACGGCCTCCGGTCAGTAGCGGTCGCCCCGATAGCCCCGTCCGCCGCCCTGCATCTGGCCGTACTGGCCGCCG
>JAEVHO010000171.1 GCA_016802835.1 Micromonospora sp. ATA32
CTCCCCGGTGGCCAGCGGCATCCCGGTGTGACGGGTCAGCTCGGCCAGCTCGGAGGGGCGATCGCCGGCGAGTGGCTCCTCGACCCACGCGACGCCGAGTTGTAGAGGTGCGGGTTGACGGTCCGCCCGGCTGCTTCCGCGGCCGAGAGCACGGCCAGGTACTCGGTGACGCCGCCGGCTTTGCCGAGGTCGGGCTGCAGGATCTCGACCGCTTCCAGGTACGGCGTGAAGGCCGCGGCCCCGTAGAGATTCTCCCCGGTGGCCAGCGGCATCCCGGTGTGACGGGTCAGCTCGGCCAGCTCGGAGGGGCGATCGCCGGCGAGTGGCTCCTCGACCCACGCGACGCCGAGATCGGCCAGAGCGGGGACGATCTCGAGCGCTCGGTCAGCTGCCAGGCCTGGTTGGCGTCGGCGAAGATCTGCGCCTCGTCGCCAAGGATCCGCCGGGCAGTCCCGACGTTGGCGAGGTCGGTGTCCGCGCCGAACCCGACCTTGACCTTGACGGCGGTGAGCCCGAGCGCGACGCAGCGATCGGCGACCTCGGCGACCCCGGTGGGTCCGAGGCTGGAGCCGTACACCGGCAGCTCGGTGCGTGGGCTCGGGCTGAGCAGCCGGGCCAGACTGGTGCCGGCGTGGCGGGCGGCGAGGTCCCACAGGGCCATGTCGACGCCGCTGATCGCCTGGTGGACCGGGCCGGGTGCACCCCACTGCCGGCCGAGTGGCGCAAGCCGCGCGAGCAGGGCGCGCTGGGCGGTGGCCGGGTCGGGAAAGCTGCGGCCCTTCAAGAGCGGGGCGATGCCGTCTTGAATCGTGGCGATCCGCTCGCGCCACGCCCAGGACGGGTAGTTCGCCCAGCTCTCGCCGACGCCGACCGAACCGTCGGCCAGCTCGACCTCGATCAAGACCATCACGCGGTGAGTGAGCGGCGCGAAGGACATGGCGATCGGCTCGGTGGGGCGCGCCCGGAAGACCCGGCACCGCACCTCCGCCACCGCGGCATCCGGCAGCGTGACCACGCGGGTCTCCGCGGCTGAGGGTGCGGCCTTGAGGTCCATGTGCCTTCTCTCGCAGTAGACGCTATCTGCATGCAGTGTTGAACGCATGTGACCGGGACGTCAAGAGTGCGAAACAAGAAAAGGCGGCGAGTTCGTTTCCGGCGAGAGGTACTTATGTCTCGCAGGGGGAGCTTGCGTTCCGCTGTCTCCCGCTTCTCCTGGCACCTCGGACGGATTCGGCCACCGCTGTGGACGGTCTACGCCGCGTTCGGGCGGTCTGCCCGGCTAGGCGGTCAGGACGCGGGTGCCGGTGCGGCGTACGGCCGCGGCTACCGGGTCGGGCAGCGAAGTGTCCACGACCAGGGTGTCGATGCGGTCGAAGCCGCACACCTGGACCGGAGCGGTGGCCGCCAGCTTGCTCGCGTCGGCGAGCAGCACGACCTCGTCGGCGATGTCCATGAGGGCGTGCTTGGCGCTCAGCTCAACCTGCGAGCGCACGTACGCACCCCGCTCGTCGACCGCGCTCGCGCCGAGGAACAGCAGGCGCACCCGCATGCGCTTGACGAGATCCAGCGCGGCGAAACCCACCATCGCCTGATTGTCATGCAGCAGCTCGCCGCCGATTCCGATGACCCTTGACCTGGGCCGGGACAGCATGTGGGCAAGCACGGGGACGGAGTGGGTGATCACGCAGCCGTCGAAGTCCTCGGGCAGCGCTCGGGCCACCTCGGCCGCGGTCGTGCCACTGTCGATGCCGATCGTGTCGCCCGGCTGGACCAGGCGAGCCGCCGCAGCGCCGATCGCCAGTTTGGCGCCGGCGTGACTGAGCGCGCGGGAGGCGTACCCCGGGCCCCCGACGCCGCTCTGCGGAAGACTGACGCCGCCATGAACCAGCAGAACCTCGCCACTCTCGGCGAGTCGCCGCAGGTCACGGCGGATCGTCATCTGCGAGACGCCGAGCTGGGCGCTGATGTCGGCGACCGAGAGGAACCCGGCCCGGCGCAGCGCGGCCATGATGTGCGTCCGCCGCTGCGGGGCGCCGTCGTAGCGCATGGCTTCCACTGACACGTCCGCAGTCTAGCCTCTGTTCTTCGGCTACCAACGGATGTTACTTTTCAAACATCCTTTGATCTCAGCGCCTCGACGTCGCCGACCTCGGCGACGCGCCGGCCGCTCTCGCGCTGGAGGAACAGTGACCGTCGACCCCTCGATCCTCGCCCGCCCCTCGGGCGGCTACGCCATGCTCGCCGTCGATCAGCGCGAGGCGCTGCGGGCCATGTTCGCCGCATACCAGCCGGAGCCGGTGGCCGACGCGCAGCTGACCGCGTTCAAGGTGGACGCGGCACGCGCGCTGAGCCCCTACGCGTCCGCGATCCTCATCGACAAGCAGTTCGGCTGGGACGCGGTGATCGCGGACAACGCCGTCGACCCGTCCTGCGCCCTGATCGCGGCGGCCGACGCGTTCAGCCCGAGCGCCACCGAGTTCGTCGCGGACGTGGTGATCGACCCCGAGGTCGACCCCGCGACCGTACGAAAGGAGGGCGCGAAGGCCCTCAAGCTGCTCGTGCTCTACCGACCGGATGAGTCGCCGGAACCCCGGATCGCCATGGTGACCGACTTCGTCGCCCGCTGCCGCGAGGCCGGGCTGATCAGCATCATCGAGCCGGTGTCCCGTGGCCCCCGCGACGGCGGCGCGTACGACCACGAAGCGGGAATCCGTGCGGCTGCCCGCGAGCTGGGCGCCCTCGGTGCCGACCTCTACAAGTCGGAGGTACCAACTCACGGCAAGGGCACCCCGGACGAGATCACCGCCGGGTGCGCCTCGCTGTCGTCAGCCATCAGCAGCCCATGGGTGGTGCTGTCCTCCGGCGTACCCGCGGAGGTTTTTCCCGAAGCCGTGCGACTCGCCTGCCGGGCCGGGGCCTCGGGTTTCCTCGCCGGCCGCGCGGTCTGGGCCTCGGTGGTCGGCAGTCCGACCATGGCCGACGACCTGCGCACGATCTCGGTCGACCGGCTGCGACGCCTCGCCGACGTGGTCGACGACGCCATGTCGCGCTGAGGTGGCGCCAGTCGGCGACGTGCTCGCGGTCGTCGCGGTCGCGGTGGGTGCCACGATGCAAAGAGCAACCGGGCTGGGCTTCGCCCTGGTCGCCGCCCCGTTCCTGGTCGTGATCCTCGGCCCCTTCTCGGGCGTGACCCTGGCCAACCTGCTCTCAGCGGTGATCAACCTGATCGTGCTGTGCGCGACCGCCCGGGCACTGCGCCGCCGCCTGGCCGTCCAGATGATCGCCGGGGTGATCCTGGCCCTGCCATTGGGGGTCTGGGTGGTCCGGGAGCTGCCGGGCCCGGTCCTGCTCGTCGGCATCGGCTTGATCACGGCAGGATCTGTGGCCTGGGTGGCGGTGGGCCAGACCATGCCCTTCCTCAGGCATCGGGGTGGGGCGATGGCGTCCGGGTTCGCGTCAGGCTTCTTCAACATCACGGCGGGGACGGGCGGGCCGCCGCTCGCCGTCTACGCCGTGAGCACCGACTGGGAACACCGAAGTTTTGTCCCGACCGTGCAGCTCGTCGGCCTCGTGACGAACGTGCTGTCCCTGGCCGCGAAGGGCACCCCGGTCCTGTCGAGGACACTGCTGCTGGCCTGCGGGGCGGCGATGCTGGCAGGGATCGGTGGCGGGCACTGTCTGGAGCGGTGGTTGCCGGAGTCGGCCACGCGGCGGTGGGTTATGGCGCTCGCCCTCGCGGGAAGCGTCATAGCGATCGTCAAAGGGCTGGCGGCGTGGTGAAGAGGCGTATGTCCTGTCCGCGTCGACAGGCCGACCCGACCGGCGCAGGCGCGTCACGTGGCGCTCTTTCTCCTGCCGGCTCCACCTGCTTGGGCGGGCCGACGTCCTCGGGCGCGTCGACGCGGTGGCCTCGCCGGGTCTTCAGTCTGGGCAGCGACCCGGATCCACGGTTCAGCCTCGCCAATGAGCGGACATTTCTGGCGTGGATCCGTACCTCTCTAGCGCTCTTCGCCGCAGGCGTGGCGTTGGAGGCGGTGAACCTGCCGATCGTGCCGGGATTCCGCCGGGCGTCAGCGATCGTGCTGATCCTGCTGGGCGCCGCCGCCCCAGCCCAGGCATGGTTTGGCTGGGTCCGCACCGAGCTCGCCCTGAGGCTGGGAAGAGGCCTCCCGCCGCCGCTGATGGCCGTGCCGGTCGGTGCAGGTCTCATGCTCGTCGGCGTCCTGGTCCTCCTGGGCCTCATCCTGTGACCGGCGTCGGCTCCTCGCCGTCCTCAGGCACCTCCCCGGGTTCTCTCTCGTCAGGTGATCGCGGATTGCAAGTGGAACGGACGGTGCTGGCGTGGCGACGTACGGCAACCTCCTTTGTCGTCGCGGCGGCCGTGGCCGGCCGTCTCCTCGTGCCGCACCTCGGCGGATGGGCCTTCCTGGCGGCCGTCGGCACCGCGATGACGGTCATCGTCGCCGCGGCGGCGTTGCGACGGCGCCTTCCGCACTCCGATGCCCCGGCCGAGCCGGGCTCGGCCCTCCCATCCGGTCCCTGGCTGGCGGCGGTCACCATCGCAACCGCGGTTGGCGGTCTCAGCGTGGCGGTCGCTGTTCTGGGCAGATCACACTGACACGCACCCTCGTCAATTTCCGGCATGACCGTGGGCCCCGCGAGTCCCGGTATCCGCCCACATCCCGCGAGCCGCGGGGCTGTCGTTGATCGGCGACGCTGGTCACCCCCGGGTGATGGTCGACTGTCCGCGGTCATGCTCCTCGAATGCGGCGAAGGCGAGCAGGTCGGCCACCTCGTCGACGTGCTCGTGGAGCCGGCTGGTCGCGACGCGGAGGAAAGGCTCGTGCGGGCCGGAGAAACAGCGGCCTCCCGGAACGACGGCCACGCCGTGCGCGGCGAGGGTGACCAGTGCGGAGCGTTCATCCTCGACGGGCATCCACAGGCTCAATCCTTCGGTGCCGCCCGTGTGTACGCCGCGGGCGGCCAGCGCCTCGGCGAGCGTTCGCCGCCGGGCTCGGTACGTCTCGCCGGCCTCGGCGACAAGCGCGCGGGTGTGCGGGTCGGTGAGCAGGTGGGCGAGGCAGTTCTGCAGGATGCGGCTGGTCCAGCCGCTGCCGAACGTCCGATAGACGCGCGCCCGCTCGATCAGCGCTGCCGCGCCACCGAGGACGGGCGAGGCGCAGGTCGGGGCCGTGTGACTTCGAGTACGAGCGGAGGAAGACCACCCGATCGGGAAGGACCGTGCCGAGCGTCTGCACCGGTCCGGGGGCGAGGTCGGCCAGGCCGTCGTCCTCGATCACAAGGGTTTCCGAGCCGCGTAGTGCGGCAGCGAGTTCCGCGCTGCGTGCCGGGTCGACGCTGTGCCCGGTCGGGGAGTGGGCGTGCGGTTGGTAGATGAAGAGCACCGGCTTACGGCGTACCGCGTCGGCCAGGGCGTCCGGCCGGGGACCGCGCCCGTCGCAGGGGACCGGGATCACCTCGGCGCCGACCGCGTCGAGGATGTCGAGCAGTCGTGGCGCGGTGGGATCCTTGACCGCCACCATGTCGCCGGTGACGACCAGGGCCTGGCAGAGCAGCAGCAGACCGTCGAAGCCGCCGTTGACGTGTCGGGCTCGTAAATCAGATTCGGGCTACGCTGCCTGCGAGTGTTCGTTGATCAATCCGCCCAGGATCGAGCGTCGTTGGACGCGAGCACTGCTGAGGTCAACGACCTGCGGTGGCGGGTTCGGTGGTCGCTGGCCGAGTGATCGGTGTGGCCGGTGGCCGTTGTAATGCTTGGTGTACTCGGTCAGCACGCTCGACAGGTGCCGTTCGCCGGCGATGAGCATCCGGTCAGTGCACTCGCGCCGTACCGTGCCGACCCACCGTTCCGCGTAGGCGTTCGCCCTCGGCGCTTGTGGCGGTATTCGAATCACGTCGATGCCCGCTGCGGTGAAGACCGTGTCGAAGGCGGCGGTGAACTTCGTGTCGCGATCGCGGAGCAGGAACCGGAGCCCGTCGGCGCGCTGGTCGAGGCTCATGAGCAGGTTCCGTGCTTGCTGAGTGACCCAGGTGCCGGTCGGGTGTGCGGTGACACCGACGACGTGGACCTGGCGCGTGGCGAGCTCGATGAAGAACAGTACGTAGATCCGTTTCAGGAGCACGGTGTCGACCGTGAAGAAGTCGCAGGCCAAGATGGTGTGCGCCTGAGCGGTCAGGAACTGCTTCCAGGTCGGTCCCGTTCGGCGGGGTGCCGGGTCGACGCCGGCCTGGTGCAGGATCTTCCATACCGTGCTGGCCGCGAGCCGGTAGCCCAGACGAGCCAGCTCACCCTGCACCCGGCGATGCCCCCAGGTCGGGTTCTCCGCGGCCAGGCGCAGGACCAGTTCCCGGATCTCGCGGTCTACGGGTGGCCGGCCGGGTCGCGCGTGTGGGTAGGTCGAATGTCGTGCGATCAGCTGTCGATGCCAGCGCAGCAGGGTCGCCGGGGTGACGAAGAACGCCGCCCAGTGTTGCCGAGGCAGCAGCCGCGACAACGCCGCCAGCACCACCCGGTCCGCGGGCTGGAGATCGGGTCGGTGCACCTGCCGGGCGCAGCACCGCCACCTGATGGTGTAAGACCAGGAGTTCGACGTCCTTCGCGCCGCCGTCCCGGGCGAGCTGGGTCAGCATCTGCAGGATCTGACGCAGGAGCAGGTACACCAGCGAGGCTGCCATACCTTGGATCGCCGCCGCCCTGATTGGGCCGACCTCGCATAAAGTCGCACGTCACAGCCACCGAACCGAATTTACGAGCCCAACAGGTTCGACGCGCCGAGACCTGCAGCCCCGGTCCGAGCACGTGCACCGCCAACGCCCGGCACAGGTCCTCGAAACGCCGCTCGTCCAGCCGGCTAAGGTCGTACGTCATCGGACCATCATCGGGCACGGGTATGTTCCGGCGCCGCAGTGCAGTGGGCTGCGGGAGGCTTGTGGGCGCGGGACCAGCCGACCAGCAGGCTTCTGGTGCCGCAGGTGCGCGGCGTTCACCATGTCGTGCACGTATCCGGGGCGCATCGGCGCGCCCGCGTTGATCGCGCGGAAAACCACAGGTAGCTGACGCACCTGCCGTTCGGTTCGGCAAACCACAGCAGCCGTCGGCGGGCACCGCTCGCGTCACCTCGTCAGATGCCTTGAACACCAGCCCGCCGGGCTGCCCACTCGGTGCGGCCAGGTCACGCTCGCTCCACACACGCCCTCCCGCGCGGGGAAACCAAATCAGTCCGGCATATCAGACATCGGCGCGGAGCGAACCTGGGTCCGACGGCGCGGTGGGCGCGGCTACTCCACGCCGAGTACGGTGAGCGCCCGCCACCGGCCGGCTCATTGCGACGAGGCGCACACCTGCCTGGCCGAGTCCCAGCGGGTTGCTGTCGAACGGTCGCGTTCCATCAGGTCACGTGCCCGGCGCAGGTCAGGGTCCGTGCGCGGGACGTTGCTCGGGGTCTCATGGTGCGGCCGATGTCCGCGTCGCTCACCTCCGTTCGGGCGAATGTCGGCTGGCCCGCGCCTACCGCATCCGCTGGGTGCGCATGCCTGGCACCACTGGCAGCCGGTCAACGACCTGCCGGACAGGCCCGGCGATGGACTGCTCCCGGACAGCGGCGGACATGAGCGCGTCGTCGCAGACGGTTGCGACGTCGAAGCGCGGGCCGAGGATGATCAGGTCCCGGAACGCGCGGCGCAGGTAGATGTACAGCTGCTGGGGCAGCGTCTTGAGGTGCGTGTCCGGCGGCACGTCGCCATGGGCCACCTTCGACCGGATGCCGTACGCGTGGGTGATGGCGCGACGGATCTCCAGTCGCTCGTCGTCGTCGGTGCCGATGAGGACTGCGGTGCGCTGGGACACTTTGCGGCTGAGTTCGTCCGAGCTGTCGGTGATCATGAGATTTTCGAGGGCTGACGTGTACCAGAAGATGATCTCGGCGCGGTCGCGTTCGTACAGCACATCGCCGTTGCTGCCGAGGCGTGGGCCGAGGGCGAGGAACCGGTGGGCGCTGCCCTGAAGCCGCTCGCTGGCCTTCTTTATGGCCTTCCGCTGGGACGGGTTGGCGACGTCGTTCCACGTCTGCCACTGCAGCAGAAGGGGCGACATGATGTCGGTGAACGTCAGCACGTCAGCCAGTTCCTGCTCGTCGAGCCGACAGGGGCCCCAGCCCGGCTCCTCCCATTCGTCGATCCCGTCGGATGTGGCGGGCACCAGGTCCAGGCCGGTGCCTCGGACGCGTTCCACCATGCGGCCCGGCTCGATCTCGTACTCGGCGGCGACGATCACGCGTTCGGCTTGGGCGAGGTTGAGCAGCAGCAGCGGCTCCCACGCTGGTATCACGAGTTCTGGTTCGAACAGGCTCCGCAGAATGGCGGTGCCCCACACCGACGGATTGCGCGCCTCGAGGTCGTCGCTGGCCCGGCGAAGGACGCAGCAGCCACCGAGTCGCAAGGCCGAATCCCACGGGTCGGCGGCGAACTGGCTGCTCGACGGCAGGGGAGTCACTGCATCGAGGTCGGCGGCGGTGGGCTGCGTCAGCTGCCAGCCACAGATCCCGTGGGATCGCTGCAGGGGCAGACCGGCGTCGATGACCACCAGACGTTCCGACGGGGTCGGCGGACCAGCGAGATAGGCGGCCAGGTCGGCAGGGAACCGGTCGGGCATCTCCGGTCGGCGTAGCACATCAAGTACGCCCAGAGTGCGCAGGTTGTTGCGGGTGAGCCGACGTCCCCAGTGGTCGTCGACACCGTCGTCGTAGTGCAGGTATCTGCGGATCCGGGCAGCGACGCTGGCGGCGGCGTTCACCGCCCGGGTCTCCGGCCAGGCGGCGACCAGCTCGGCCAACTCAGCGTCGCCCGCAGCGGCGAGCTCGTCACGCATTTTTACAGCGCGTTCGAGGAAGGCGGCGATAGCCGGCATGAGGGCGAGCTCGGCTGAAGAGTCGGTCACCATCACATCGTGCACCAGAGCCCAGGGCGGGGCGACGCGTGTTTTGGCACCGCGCACGTCACCGAGCGCTAGGCCCTTTTCATCAGCTGGCGCGAATCTCCCAGCCTCCGTGCGCTGGCGACGACGTCCAGGCGACCCGGCACCCGTGACCGCGGTGCGACACCCGGACATCCAGCCGGCTAGCCCTTGCGATGGCTGGGGATTGGACGTACCGCCGGGATAGCGCTGGTCCTCTGGCGTCAAAAGATGGGAAGTCCCACCAGGCCGACGGCGAGACCGAGGGCGGCGCTGACCCCGAGCAACCGCAGGACCGACCAGCGCAGGCCGAAGACCAATACCATCGCGATCACGGCGAAGGCCACAGACACCTTCTTGCGGGCGCCTTCGATGGCCAGGGCACACCGGCCGCACTCGTTGGTTGTCCCTTCTCGCGGCAGCCGCTGGTGACGGGTCACATGAGCGACATCTGTTCGTGGTCGGGGAGGTCGAAGTGCACGACGCGGGCGGGATCGATGTTGCCAGTGCTGACGAGTTCGTGGGCTTCGCGGGCGTTGCGGACGTAGACAGGCACCACGGGCGGGAGCCTCCCCAGCGAGGCGGGGCTGGGACGGAGGATGCCGTGTAGCCGGCGGCGGACGTAGATGGCGATGCCGTAGGCGCTGTCGACGGTGACGCCCAAGGGGTCGAACTCGACGCGAGTTGCCTTCTCCTCCACAGCGGCTCGGCCACGGCGTCACGCAGCTGGCCAATCTGCACAGACGACAGCCCCGTCCACCACCGGCCTGCGGCTAACTCTTCCTCACGCTCCTGCCGCAGCCGTTGTTCCTCGGCGGCGCGGGCCTGCTCCTGGCGCCGTCGTTCCTCGGCTTCACGCCGCTGCCGGGCCTGCTCGGCTTCGATCTCCCACTGTCGCCGCTGTTCTGCCCAGCGGGCGGCCTCTTCTGCTGCTCGGATCTGGCGCTGCCGTTCCTGTTCTTGCCGTTGGGCCTCGCGTTGGCGTTCTTCTTCCTGCCGGCGGGCCTCTGCTTCGGCCTGGCGTTGTTGCTCGGCTCGGCGTTCTTGCTCTTCCCGTTGGCGTTTGCGCTCGTCCTGCCGTTGCCGCATCGCCTCGTGCCGGGTCTCGGTGTCGACGTGTCGGCTGGTGGTCCAGATCAGGCTCCGGCGGCGGTGACTCTCGCTGGTGGGGTACCAGATCCGCCGGTACCGGGGGCGGACCCGGTGGGGAATCGTCTGCCCGTGCAAGACCCAGCGGATAAAGGCGGTCAACTTCACGTCGTCGACGGCGATCCAGGCACCGTGCTCGAAGTAGAAGGCGGCGGGCCCGTCGACGAAGGTCCACGGCCGATGATCCCGCGGCTCTTGGACCCGGATCGACGGCACGTCGCCGATCCAGGGCGCTTTCCCGCCGGGGCTGACCCAGCACACGCCGATGCCGTCGGCCCAGTACCGCTCGGTGCGCTCCTGGATGTCCTCGTCGGTGATAGGTGACAGTTGGGCCTCCCAAGCGACACGCTGGGTGCCGTCGTGGGAGGAGGCGAGCACGTCGGCGCGCCAGGTGCCGTCGGGGGCACGGACCTCCAGTTCGGCGTGCCAGTCGGCGGCGCGGACCGCGGTCGCGAGTTCCAACTTGAGCAGGTGATGGATAAAGGCGGTCAACTTCACGTCGTCGACGGCGATCCAGGGCACCGTGCTCGAAGTAGAAGGCGGCGGGCCCGTCGACGAAGGTCCACGGCCGATGATCCCGCGGCTCTTGGACCCGGATCGACGGCACGTCGCCGAT
>JAEVHO010000172.1 GCA_016802835.1 Micromonospora sp. ATA32
CCTGAGCCGGCGGCGACGGTCACGCTCCGCGGGCACGCGCCAGCATCTAGCATGGGCGACGACGTCGACGAACGGAGAAATGTCCCGTGATCACCGCGATCGTGCTGATCGACTGCGCCACCGACTCCATCCCGGAGGTGGCCGAGAACCTGGCCAACCTGCCCGGCGTCAGCGAGGTCTACTCGGTGGCCGGCCACGTCGACCTGATCGCGATGATCCGGGTCCGGGAGTTCGAGCAGATCGCCGAGGTGATCGCCGGCAGCATCTCCAAGGTTCCCGGCGTGCTGAACACCGAGTCGCACATCGCCTTCCGGGCATACTCCCAGCACGACCTTGAGGAGGCGTTCGCGATCGGTCTGGCCAGCGCCGACTGACCCGGACAGCGCGGTGGCCGTCACCGACGGGTGGACCGGCTACCGCACTCGGAGTCGGATGTCAGCTGTTGCTCGGGACCGGCGTCTCGGTGGTCCCCGGAGCCGGCGTTTCCGTTCCGGTGCCGCCCGGAGCCGGCGATTCGGTGGTGTTACCCGGAGCCGGCGTTCCGGAGCCGCTCGGGCTGGCCGTACCGCTGGCGCTGGTCTGCGGGACCGGGACGCCCAGGGTCTGGGCGAGGGCCACCAGCGCGTCGTAGTGCGCCTGCAGGACCGGCAGGGCGTCCTGGGCCAACTGGATCACCGACTGCTCGGCACCCTGCGAGATCTCGGTCTGGGTGGCCTGGATCGCCTGCACGTGGCCGGCCAGCTCGGCGGTCACCCACGCCTTGTCGAACTCGGCGCCGCTGAGGTTCTGGAGCTTCTTGACCACCGCCTGTTCGTCCGCGGTCGGCTCGCTCGGCAGCGACACGTTCAACTGCTGCGCGGTGCTCTGGACCGTCTGGTCCAGCTGGGTGTGGTCGGTCACGAACTGGGCACCCAGGTCCTTGACCTGCTGGTTCTGGCCCTTCTGCTGCGCCAGGTTACCCAGGACGATCTCCCCCAGGTTCACCTGGTGCAGCGCCTGCAGGTACTGCGTGTCCTGCGTCGACGGCGCCGCGGCCTGTGCCGCCGCTGCGGGCGCGAGCCCGACCACCACCAGGGCGGCGATCAGCCCGAAGCGTTTGAGACCCAACATGTTGCCTCCCCCTTTTTCGTTGGACCGCACGGATACCCGGCTGACGAGGGTTATTCCTACGATTCATTCCACCGGGTGAGCGGAGGCGCTCGCCGGGCGACACCGGGCGGGCGGGGGCGTCCCGACCTCCGGGCGCCGGTCGGCCCCCGGAGGTGTCGCGGATCAGTCGCGCCGGGCGCGGCACCGCCCGGGCGTTCCGGGCCGGAAACGGACGTGGCGCTCGCCGGAAGCTCCGGCGGCGCCACGTCAATGGTGTGTCGGGATCAGTGACGGCTCTCGCCGCTGGTGATCTCCTCACGCTCCGGTCGGGGCTCGACCGGCGGGTGCCCCGGCGATACCGGCGCCTCGGCCGGCCTCTCGATCGGGTAGAAGAAGCCCCGGATGGCCGGGCCGAGGGCGCCGAGCCGGTTCATCTTCTTGGGCACCACCCAGCCGACGTACTCCAGCTCGCCGTGGCCGTCCGCGTGCCCGTCCGCCGCGCTGAGCGGCTGGTGCACCTCGACGAAGCGGCCGTCCGGCAGCCGCTTGATGATGCCGGTCTCCACACCGTGGGCCAGCACCTCGCGGTCGTGCTGCTGGAGGCCGAGGCAGATCCGGTACACCACGTAGTACGCCAGCGGCGGGACGAGCAGCAGACCGATCCGGCCGGCCCAGGTCATCGCGTTGAGGCTGATCTGGAACTTGTCGGCGATCACGTCGTTGGCACCGGAGAGCGTCAGCACGACGTAGAACGACACCGCCATGGCGCCGGCCGCGGTACGGGCCGGGACGTCCCGCGGACGCTGGAGCAGGTTGTGGCTCTTGTGGTCCTTGAGCCGCCGCGCCTCCACGAACGGGTACATGGTCGACAGACCCACCAGGATGCCCGGCAGGACGACCGTCGGCCAGAACAGCGGCGGGATGACGTACCCGTCGCCGATCGGGATGTTGATCTCCCAGGCCGGCATCAGACGGGTCGAGCCGTCAAGGAACATGACGTACCAGTCGGGCTGGCTGGCGGCCGAGACCACCCACGCCTCGTACGGGCCGAACAGCCAGATCGGGTTGATCTGGAACAGGCCACCCATCAGCGCGATCACGCCGAAGACGACCATGAAGTAGCCGCCCTGCTTGAGCGCGTACCGGGGGAACATCCGCTCGCCGACCACGTTGCCGTTGGTCCGGCCGGGGCCGGGCCACTGGGTGTGCTTCTGCTTGAAGACCAGGCCCAGGTGGGCGCTGATCAGCGCGACCAGCAGACCCGGGATGAGCAGCACGTGGGCGATGAAGAACCGGCTGATGATGATCTCGCCCGGGAACTCCCCGCCGAAGATCGACGAGCTGACCCAGGAGCCGATCACCGGGATGGAGAGAATGATCGCCGAGGCGATCCGCAGGCCGGTGCCGGAGAGGCCGTCGTCCGGCAGCGAGTAACCGGTGAAGCCGGCCAGGAAGCCGACCCAGAACAGCAGCGAGCCGATGATCCAGTTCGTCTCACGCGGCTTACGGAACGCGCCGGTGAAGAAGACCCGCATCATGTGCACCACGATCGACCCCATGAACAGCAGCGCCGCCCAGTGGTGCATCTGCCGCATGATCAGGCCACCCCGGACGTCGAACGACAGGTCCAGGCTGGAGGCGTACGCGGCCGACATTGGCGTGCCCCGCAGCGGGGCATAGCTGCCGTTGTAGACGACCTCGGTCATCGCCGGCTCGAAGAAGAAGGTGAGATAGACACCGGTCAGCAGCAGCACGACGAACGAGAAGAGCGCGATCTCGCCGAGCAGGAAGGACCAGTGGTCGGGGAACACCTTGTTGAGCAGTCCGCGCAACGGGGTGGCCACCTGGAAGCGCTCGTCCGCTCCCACCGCGGCCTTGCCCGGCACCGCTGCCATGTCAAACTTTCGACGCTTCACGGCCGCTCCCAGAAGTCAGGCCCGACGGTCTCGGTGTAGTCCGACTTCGCCACGAAGAAGCCTTCCTCGTCCACCGTGATCGGCAGCTGCGGCAGCCGCCGGCTGGCCGGACCGAAGATGGGCTTGGCGTTGTCGGTGATGTGGAACTGGGACTGGTGGCACGGACAGAGTAGCCGGTTGGTCTGCTGCTCGTAGAGGCTCGCCGGGCACCCGGCGTGCGTGCAGACCTTGGAGAACGCGACGTAGTTGCCCCACATGTAGTCGCCGTGCCCCACCCGGGCGTTCGCGACCCGCGAATCCTCGGCATCGGAGTCGCGCAGGTGGATCAGCAGCGTGGGCGAGTCGGCGTGCTTGTTGCTCACGCCGTGCTCGATGCCCGGGAAGACGGTGAGCTGACCACCGGTGCTGAGGTCCGCCGGACGGATCGGGCGACCGTCCTCGCGGACCAGCCGGATCGGCTTGCCGTCGGTCGCCGGTGCGAAGCCGGTGGTGAACATCTGGTTGTTCTTGTGCGGCTGGGAGATCAGCCCACCGACCAGCGGCGCGGCGGCCACCGCGCCGACCGGCGCGAGACCGGCCAGCAGCGACATGCCGAGCAGCGGCCGGCGCTTCACGCCCAGCTCGTCGGCCATGTAGAGCATGGTCTGACCGGTGATCTTCCGGTCGTCCTCGGAGTAGACGCCCTCGTGCCGGTCCTGGACCGACACCTCCTTGGGCAGCAACTTCTTGCCCCAGGTCAGGATCCCGAAGCCGACGGCGAGCAGTGCCACGCCCATGGTCAGGCCGAGCAGCGGGGTGAAGAGCTTGTCGCCGCCGCGGCCGGGTGCGTACTTCCACGGCCACCAGATGTAGACGACCAGGAAGGCGGTCGCCGCCACGCCGGTCAGCAGGAAGAACGAGGCGACCACCCGGGTCAGCCGGCGCTCGGCCTTGGTGCCGGGGATGACCTGCGGCTCGTAGTGGACGATCTCGATGTCGTCCCGACGCGCGCCCTCCCGGACGATGTCGAACTGCGTCACCCCGGGGGCGTTCACGTCGAGCGGCTCCCGGCCCTGGTGGGCCTGGTGCTCGGTCTGGGTGCTCATGCCGTCACCTCGTTACGGGCGTGCCGGGCCGCGGCACCACAGCAATGGTACTGACGATCCGCTCGGTCACGACTTGCCCGCAATCCACAGGCTGGCGAAGACGAGCGCGACGATGCCGACCAGGAAGGCCGCCAGACCCTCGGTGGAGGGGCCGTACCGACCCAGGTTGAAGCCACCCTGGTCCAGGTCGTGCTTCAGGGTCTCCTGGATGTAGGCGATGATGTCGGCCTTCTGCTCCGGCCGGAGCTGGTTGTCGCCGAAGACCGGCATGCTCTGCGGTCCGCTCAGCATCGCGGCGTAGATCTGCCGGTCGCTGGCGGGGTGCAGGCTCGGCGCGAACTTGCCGGAGGAGAGGGCCCCGCCGCCGCCTCCGAAGGCGTGGCACTGCGAGCAGTTGATCCGGAACAGCTCACCACCGGTCGCCAGGTTGGCGCCCTCGCGGAGGTTGCCCTCGGGGACCTGCGGGCCGCCGCCGAGCTCCTGGACGTACTGGCCGAGCTGGCGGACCTGGTCGTCGGTGAAGACCGGAGGCTTCCGCATGGCCTGGGCTTCCTGCCGGGCCATCGGCATCCGGCCGGTGCCGACCTGGAACTCCACCGCGGCGGCGCCGACGCCGACCAGACTCGGCCCGCGGCCCTCGACACCCTGCGCGTTGCGACCGTGGCAGGTCACACAGCTCACGTCGAACAGCGCCTTACCCTCGGTTGCGGCGCCGGTCAGCGGCGCGTTTTCCTGCGCCTGCACGCCGGGGGCGAAGACGGTGTAGGCGCCGCCGGCGAGCATCAGCGCGGCGAACAGCCGGACCGCGGCGCCCAGCCGGCGGCGGCCCCTGCTGCGCGCTGCGGGCCGCTCGCGGCGCAGCCGCGCGAGCAGACCGCGTCGGCGCTCGTTGTCAGAAGTCATGACCTGTGTCCTTAACCGGTTGGACCTTGTCTCAGGGGGACGGAGCAGCGGCGCGGTACGTGACGCGCCAAGATCACTGAAGCCAGTAGATCATGGCGTAGAGCCCGATCCACACGACGTCGACGAAGTGCCAGTAGTACGACACGACGATCGCCGAGGTCGCCTGCGCCGGCGTGAACCGGCCCATGGTGGTGCGGATCATGAAGATGATGAAGGCGATCAGACCGCCGGTCACGTGCAGACCGTGGAAGCCGGTGGTCAGGTAGAACATCGACCCGTACCCGTCTCCGTTGATCTTGACGCCCTCGGACACCAGGGTGCGGTACTCGTTCGCCTGGCCGAGCACGAAGATCAGGCCCATCACGAAGGTGATCGTGAACCAGCGCCGCAGCGCGTGGACGTCACCCTTCTCCGCGGCGAACACGCCGAGCTGGCAGGTCACCGAGGACATCACCAGGATCACCGTGAAGGTGGTCGCGTACGGGATGTTCAGATGCTCGGTGTGCTTTGCCCACTGCTCGGGCGCCGCCGCGCGGATGGAGAAGTACATCGCGAACAGCGCCGCGAAGAACATGAGTTCGCTGGAGAGCCATACGATCGTCCCGACGCTGACCATGTTGGGTCGGGTCAGGGAGTGGATCCGGCTCTTGTCAATGGCTGAGGCCGCAGTCACGCGGTCATTATTGCTCTTGACCGGTGCCGGCTATCAGCGGGGTGGCAAACCAGTGCGATCCGTGGGCCGATAGTGGCAGTCCGGTTCGCCTGGCCTAGCCTGAAAAGCGTGCTGCACGTCGATCCGATCTCCGCCGCCACCTCGGTCGCACCGTCGATCACCGGGTCCGCCACCGCCACCCTGGCGGCGGGCGGCGAGCCCCTGCCGCCACCGTTCACCGTCTCCCGGGTGCTGACCGAGACCCGGCTGGACAGCTGGCTCGCCCTCGGACTGGTCGTCGCCGCCGGGCTCTACCTGTACGGCGTGTACCGGCTGCGGGTACGCGGCGACCGCTGGCCGGTCGCCCGGACCGCCTTCTTCCTCGGGCCCGGCCTCGGCGGTGTCGCGCTGGTCACGGTCAGCGGACTGCACGCGTACGACACCGCGCTGCTCTCGGTGCACATGGTCCAGCACATGGTGCTGTCGATGATGTCGCCGATCTTCCTCGCCCTCGGCGCCCCGGTCACGCTCGCGCTGCGCACCCTGTCGGTGCGGCCCCGCAAGCGGCTGCTGGCGATCGTGCACAGCCGGGTCGCGCGGGTCTACAGCTTCCCGCTGGTGGCGTTCGCCATCTTCGTGGTGAACCCGTTCGCGCTCTACTTCAGCGACCTGTACCGCTACACGCTCGAGCACGCCTGGGCGCACGAGCTGGTGCACGCGCACTTCCTCATGACCGGCTGCGTGTTCTTCTGGCCGCTGCTCGGCCTGGATCCGCTGCCGGGGCGCTGGCCGTACCCGGCGCGGGCCCTGCTGATGCTGCTCTCCGTGCCGTTCCACACGGTGCTCGGGCTCACCATCATGCAGAGCACCACGCTCCTCGGCGACGACTGGTACCCGTCGCTGAACCTGTCCTGGTCGAACCCGTGGAACGACCAGCTGGTCGCCGGCGGCATCCTCTGGGCCGGCGGCGAGTTCGTCAGCGTCACCATGCTGGCCGTGCTGGTCGTGCAGTGGGTCCGCCAGTCCGAGCGCGAGCCCGGCGGGTGGACCGCGAGCTGGACCGTCAGGAGGCCCGCCAGCGCGCCGCGGAATCGACCACCTGACCGTCATCGGCGGGTACGCCACCGGCGCGCCCGGGCGGGACGCCGGGGCGCCGGGAGCGCCCGCTACGATCAGCGGGCAGCTACGAGGTGGGAGTCAGCCAGCGATGAGCGATCGTCTTTGCACCGTCCTGCTCTACAGCGACGACCCGCAGGTCCGTGACCGGATGCGGCTGGCCGTCGGCACCCGGCCCGCGCCCGGGCTGCGGATCGAGTTCGTCGACGCCTCGAACTACGGCGAGTGCATCCGGCTGGTCGACGACTACGAGATCGACCTGCTGCTGCTCGACGGCGAGGCCACCCCGGCCGGCGGCATCGGCATCGCCCGGCAGATCAAGGACGACCGGGACGACGCTCCGCCGACCTGCGTGGTGATCGCCCGCTCGGCCGATCGATGGCTGGCCGCGTACGCCGAGGTCGACGCCACCCTGGTGCACCCGCTCGACCCGGTGACCACCGGCACCACGGTCGCCGAGCTGCTGCGTACGCACGCCGCCGCCTGACGTTCCACACCCGGCGGCGCCACGGCGGTCCGGGATCCCCCGGGCGCCCCGGCAACCGTCGTGTCCGCACCCGCATCACGCCCGCTCGGGAGGCCCGCCATGGGCGAACGGACCTGGCCGCACCTGCTCAACGCGCTGCTGCGCGGCGAGGAGCTCTCCACCGCCGACACCGCCTGGGCGATGGGCGAGATCATGACCGGCTCGGCCACCCCGGCGCGGATCGCCGGGTTCGCCGTCGCGCTGCGCGCCAAGGGCGAGACCCCGGCCGAGTTGGCCGGCCTGGTCGAGGCGATGCTGGGCAACGCGGTCCCGGTCGAGCTGCCGGAGGAGCTTCGGGCCACCGCGCTGGACGTGGTCGGCACCGGCGGTGACCTCGCCCACACGGTGAACATCTCCACGATGACCGCGCTGGTGGTGGCTGGCGCCGGGGTACGCGTGGTCAAGCACGGCAACCGGGCGGCCTCCTCGGCCTGCGGTACCGCCGACCTGCTCGAGTTCCTCGGCGTACCGCTGGACCTCGGCCCCGACGGCGTCGCGCGCTGCGTCACCGAGGTGGGCATCGGGTTCTGCTTCGCGGCCCGGTTCCACCCCGGCATGCGGCACGCCGGCCCGGTCCGGCGGGAGCTGGGAGTGCCCACCGCGTTCAACTTCCTCGGCCCGCTGACCAATCCGGCCCGGCCCCGGGCCGGCGCGGTCGGCTGTTTCGACCTCCGGATGGCCCCGGTGATGGCCGGCGTGTTCGCCGCCCGCGGCGACTCGGTGCTGGTCATGCGCGGCGAGGACGGGCTGGACGAGTTCACCACCGCGGCGCCGACCCGGGTCTGGGTGGCCCAGCGGGGTGCCGTGAGAGAGGCGCTGCTGGACGCGACCGACCTCGGGGTGCCCCGGTCCACGATCGGCGACCTGCGGGGCGGGGACCGCGCGTACAACGCGGACGTCGCCCGTCGGCTGCTGGCCGGCGAGACCGGGCCGGTCCGGGACGCGGTGCTGGTGAACGCCGCAGCGGCGCTGGCCACCCAGGGGCCGCTGGACGGGGACCTGACCGCCGCACTGCGCGCCGGGATGGACCGGGCCGCCGAGTCGATCGACTCCGGTGCCGCGGCCCGCACGCTGGACCGCTGGATCGAGGTCGCCCGCTCGATCTGAGGCGGCGCGACCCCGGCGGCCGAGCCCGCCCGCGTATCGACTTCGGATACCGGCCTGAGCTGGGCGGATGCTGCTCGCCGTCGCGTCGCCGTCGGGACTGTCACACCGGCATGCCAAACTACACCCGAGTAGTTCTTCCGTTTCCCGCGATCGACGGCGGCCAACCCGGGGCCCCTCGGCGGGGACCCGGAGCGAGAGGAGACGCCCGTGTCGGACCGCGAGTTCTACTGCGACACCTGCGAGGGCGTTCAGCCGTTCGAGGCGCCCCCGTGCCTCGACGGCCACGGCGTCGACTGCCCCGAGCTCGTCTGCGCCGGCTGCGGCGTGGCCGTGCTGATCGCCACGTTCGCCTTCCGCGCCGCTCGGCTGGCCGACCGCCGCCGTCGCCCGCCGGCGCACCGACGAGCCGCCTGACCACCGCCCGGGCAGGCCGGGTAACGCAGCCCACCGCCCGTGGAACCGCGGCTCAGCGGCGCGCCGGACTCAGTGCTCGGCGGTACGGCGGGTGCCGGTGTAGTACTCGAAGAGCAGGCCGCAGGCGCCGAAGACAAGCGCGACCAGGCCGAGGCCCAGCAGCCAGAACTGCCAGAAGACCAGTCCCAGGCCGGCGATCGACGCGGCGAGCGCCAGGCCGAACGGCCAGTAGCTGCCCGGGCTAAAGAAGCCGACCTCGCCCGCGCCGTCGGCGATCTCGGCGTCCGCCCGGTCCTCCGGCCGCAGGTCGATCCGGCGGGAGACGAACCAGAAGAAGCCGCCGCACATCGAGCAGAGCAGGAACGACAGCGCCAGGGCGACGGTGCCGACCCACTCGACCCGGCCGGACTCACCCTGTGTCCACAGGCCGTAGAGGATGGTGGCGCCGAATAGGAACCCGGCGATGATCAGGAAGATTCGCCACTCGGTCTTCATGCCCGGTCCTCAGCTTCCCGCGCCGGCCGGAGCGTTGTCCGGGTTGAAGTTGTGATTGGTGCGCCGCGTCTCGAACGGCTGCGTCTTCGAGGCGTACGGGTTCTCACCGATCGCCTGCAGGGCCTCCTGCGTCGACTTGCCGTCCTTCTTGGCGGCGAGGAACTGGTCGTACTTCTCCGGCGAGACGACCCGCAGCTCGAAGTTCATGAAGGCGTGGTAGCTGCCGCAGAGCTCGGCGCAGCGGCCGACGTAGGCGCCCTCGGTCTCCAGGCGGGAGACCTCGAACACGTTGCGGATCTTGCCCGGCATGACGTCCCGCTTGAACAGCAGCTCCGGCACCCAGAACGAGTGGATGACGTCGCGGCTGGTCTCCTCGAACCGGATCGACCGGCCGGTCGGCAGGACCAGCACCGGGATGACCTCGCTGGTGCCCAGCGTCGACGCGACCGTCTTGGCCTCGCGGCCCTGCCCGTCGCGGTAGTTGAACTGCCAGTTCCACTTGAACGCGACGACCTCGACCGTGACGTCCGGGTTCTTCGTGATCCTGTTCACGTCGGTCTGCACGACCGCCGTGTAGTAGAAGAGCACGGAGACGATCAGGATCGGCGCGATGGTGTAGAGGAACTCCATCGGCATGTTGTAGCGGGTCTGCACCGGCAGCGCGTTGCCGCGCTTGCGGTAGCGCACCACGCACCAGAAGATCAGGCCCCAGACCAGGACGCCGACCGCGAGCGCGGCGATGCAGGACGCGATCCACAGGTCGTACATCCGGCGGGACTCGGCCGAGATGCCGCCCTGCGGCCAGCCGAAGCCGCCGAACGCCCCGCCGACGTCGCAGCCCGTGAGCAGGACCAGCAGCGCGACGCCGCCGAGACCGAGCCCGGCGAGCCGACCAGCACCACGCCCCCGGCGCCCACCGGCTCCTCGGGAAGCGTTGTGCCGTACGGCCGACGGCCGTACCTCCGAACTCCTTGCGACCACCTGGTCCTGCCTCCCTAGCGCGCCGCGGTGGTTGTTTCGTCTACACCGACGGCAAAGGCGTCACCGACGGTCGCAGATTACTCGACCATGACGGGCTGGACCGTCTTGGGGTCGCTGTCCGCCCCCATCGGGGGGGATCTTGGGCATACCGGCGCGATAACGTTGGCTGCTGTGAGTTCCTCCCCGGTCTACCTGGACGCGGCCACCGCCGCGCCGCTGCACCCGGTCGCCCGGCAGGCGCTGCTGGCCGCGCTCGACGACGGCTGGGCCGACCCCCGGCAAGCTCTACGCGTCTGCCCCGCCGGGCCCGCCAGCTGCTCGACGCGGCGCGGGCCGCCACCGCGGAAACCCCTGGGGGGTACGCCCCGACGAGCTCTCCTTCACCCCCCAGCGGTACGACCGCGGCGCACGCCGCCGTCCTCGGTGGGC
>JAEVHO010000173.1 GCA_016802835.1 Micromonospora sp. ATA32
CCGCCCGCCCGTCCCAGACAAAAGGAACGGTGGCTCCGCCTCTACGGCTCAGAGCCACCGTTAAAGGCAACAAGACCCTTCAGAGCGGCGGCAGAACTCCGGTCATCAGCAGGGGAGCGAGTGTCTCGCGGAGGCGGGCGGCAGTCCTGGCGAGTTGATCATGAATCCGCACCTCGTCCTGGGCGAGTTCCAACGCCCGACCTATGCGGTGCTGAACGTCAGAAGGAGGCAAGACGATCGGCAGTTCCGCAAGGACCTCCCGATTGATGCTAGGCACGGCCGTCCCGCTGGCGTGCCGCTTGATCCAGTTTCGAACCTCTGGCAAACTGAAGTAGTGGGCAAGGTATTTCGGCAGGATATCGTCGGTCGGGCGAACGCGAAGCAGGCCTGTGTTGAAGAGCCAGCCGCCCTGCCCCGCCCCGACCAACCCGTGCCGGCCGAGCTCTCCGGCACGCACGCACAGAACGTCTCCAGGCGCCAACGCGTACCGACGGACGAGCGCGTCGGAAGCTGAGGCGGTCAGTTCCATGTCGTCCCCCGCGATCCAACCGTCCCTCAGGTCTCGCGGATGGATGACTGGCACACCATCGGTGACGCCATTCTCCTTCTGCAGATATGGGCCCGCCTGGATCTCGGCGAGGCGGCCCAGCGGCGCTTGTTCCCAGCCGTACGGCACATCGCCGATAAGTGTCTTCCGGGTACGCGGCTCGGATCTGCCGATCGGGTTGATCTCCACTCGCTCCAGCACCGACGCTTTGCCGCCCACCTCCTCCGCCGAGTTACGCAGCCGCCGCAATTCGGCGGAAAGCCGGTGGATCTGCTCCACCCGCTGTCCCACTTCAATGGCACGAATGGGTGGTTCAACGTATGCCAACGGATTCAATGAGTAGACGCGTTCGCGGACCTCCGCCAACGGCACACGCCGCGCCCGTGGCCTGTCGAACGGCTGACCCGGCTCGGCGCACCACCACCGGGTGAAGGTCTCCACCAGCTCGGACATGTCGTCCTCGGTGAGTACTCGTGATGTACGGGAAGCCATGGTCCCCGACGAGGTGGCGTCCATGAAGAGGATCTCCTCTGGGTGGCGGCGTTGCCTGTCCAGCACCCACAGAGTGGAGGGCACCGCAGTGGCGCTGAAGAGCTGGGGCGGCAACGCCACGAGGCAGGCAATCACCCCGTCCTCCACCATCGCGGCACGGATTTTCCGATCATGAGCCGCCATGGAGAAGCAGGCGTTGTTCGCAACTAGCACCGCCGCACGACCCGTGTCGTTCAGCGCCGCCAGTACGTGTTGCAGCCAGGCAAAGTTCGCGTTGTGTGGCGAAGGATCCCCGTACCGCCAAGGGTGACCTCGCACCATCTGCTCGTCGACTCCCATGTTGAACGGCGGATTAGATACGACGAGATCGTGGCCGACGGCTCGAGACTGCGGACGGGCAAGAGCGAGGCCGGCCTGCACCTCCCAGTTCACGTCGTACAAGTCCAAATGCATCTCGGCCAATCGGCAGGTGGCCGCTCTCGGATGACTCCCCTCCACGCGGAGCCGCCTGGACGACTCGCCTCGGACCCGCGTCGATTCCGCAACCACGGCTGCGAGGAGTTCGCCAGCGCGACAAAACGGGTCGTACACAGAGTCGCCGCCGCCCATCGCGTCCAGCATGCGAGCAGCCAGTCGTGTGACCGAGGGCGGGGTGTGGAGATCCCCTGCCCGCTTGCCCTCACGTTCCGCGAACCGCTCGAGCAGGCCGGCGAAGACATGCCGGAACAGTTCCGCTTGTTTTGCGAAGGGCCGCTTCGATTCCCCGTCGATCAATCGGACGATCGTCCTCGTCTCTTCGATGTGGCGGGGATTCAGTACCGCAGCATCAAAGAGCGAGGTGAACGGCCCGAGATCGGTCTCACCCAGAACACCCTGCAGACCGTCGATGAACTTGTCGTCTTCGTGGTTCAGGGATTCCCTCAGGCCTGACCACTCGGCAGGTCGGCGTGCCGCCATATGGGCCAGGCCCAGCAGCAGATCGCGATACTGATCCATGTCAAGTGCGCCACGAAAGACGTTTACCCGGGCCGGTTTGGAAAGCTGATCGACGAGCGCCCGCGCAGCGACGGACGGGGTCGGGCTGGTGGGTCCCTGCAGATTACGCCGGAAGCGATCGCCATAACTGGTGCCCTCAGGCTCACGGACCGATCGAGCGTTGCGTGGGATCCGCCGCGACTCCAGCCACACCACGATGTCAGCAGCGCGGAAGCGCTCGATGCCACCGACAACACCGACGGGCCGGGGAAAATCGGAGTGCCGCCGTTCCCAGTTCGCCACCGCCGGCCGGTGCACCTCCGCCAAGCGGGCGATGTCCGCCCGACTGACCATCACCTCGACATCACCAGGCATACGTCGGACGCTCCCCTCGGCTTTGACTCGTAGGTCGACGGATTTTGGCCTACGGCAGGACCGGTCGTTCCGCCAGTACGGCCGGGACCTCGTCCCGCAGTCGCACTCCAATGGCAAGCTCGGGACTCAGGCAGTCCAGCAGACGGTAGATCTTGGCGTGGTCAGCGGCAAGATCGCGGTGGTGGATAGGCTCCTGGTGTCCGATCCGGTTCCGCAGCAGCCGCATGGTCTCGAAGCTCTGGTGCAGCTGGCCACGCTGGCCCGAGTAGTAGGGGAACGACCGATGGAGGGTCGGCACCCACAGGCGGCGGTCGTACACGGTGCTGATCAGCGCGACCCAGAAGCCGAAAGACAGCTGAGCGACGACGTCGTCAGCGGATGGCTGGCGGCGCCCACGTCGCGCACATTTACTACGAGCCTGCTCGACCAGTCGCGAGCTGTTCTCGGTCAACGGCGCGGCGGCCCACCAGTCGGCCCGCTCGTAGCGTGCCCGCAGCCTGGTGTGCAACGCGTTGCGGACCGCAACCTCGAGCCGACCGAGCGGCAGGTAAAAGGCCTGCGAGACCTTTATGTTCCACCAGTACAGTGCGACCGCCAGAGAGGCGTCCGCCTTAGCAGCACCCAGATAGGGCTCCAGACGGGGGAGCGAAAAGAAGTCGCGCATCCAGGTGGGCAGGTCGGCGTCGTCCATGTGCTCACTCCTGGGCGCGAGGGGGTTGCCTGACAGTTGGACAGTGGTAGCATTGCCGCGTAAGCCCCGGGTCCGCCTCTGCTGAGCATGCCGCCCGGGGCACTGCTCTATCTGTAGACACACGGCCCGTCGATCGACGGGGCGTCCGTGCCCACCCGATGCGAACTCAGCTACCAATCACCTTACGGTCCCGCTGTCCGTTTCGTAAGAGCAGTGTATTACAGACCAATTTGTTAAGAGCCGCGCGGTCAGGAGGCGCCGTCGGCGCGCAGCGGGAAGACGTTCGACTCCGCCGAGTCGCGCAGCGACCCGAGCACCGCACCGATCTTGTCGGCCGGCATCGGCTTGAAGAAGTGGTACCCCTGGGCCGCGGTGCAGCCCAGCTCGGCCAGGGCGAGCCGCTGCTCGGCGGTCTCCACGCCCTCGGCGACGACCCGCAGCCCCAGCTCGTGCGCGAGCCCGACGGTGGTCCGGACGATCGCCGCCGCCTCCGGCGAGTCGGTCATCCGGATCACGAAGGAGCGGTCCACCTTCAGCTCGTCGACCGCGATCCGGGTCAGGAAGGTCAGCGACGAGAAGCCGGTGCCGAAGTCGTCGACGGCGAGCTGGACGCCCATCGACCGGAGCGTGGCGAGCACCTCGTCGATCACCTCGAGCTCGCTCATCACCACGGTCTCGGTTATCTCCAGGACCAGCCGGTGCGGCGGCACCTGGTGCCGGCGCAGCGCCTCGGCGATCTCGGCCGGCAGCCGCGGGTCCAGCAGGCTGCGCGCCGACAGGTTCACCGAGATCGGCACGTCCAGCCCCTCCCCGGCCCAGCTGGCGGCGACGGCGAGCGCCTTGTCCAGGACGTACCGGGTGAAGGTGCCCAGCTGCTCGCTGTTCTCCACCGGGCGGATGAAGTCGGCCGGGCCGAGCCAGCCCCGACGTGGGTGGTGCCAGCGGATCAGCGCCTCCACCCCGGTCGGAGCGCCGGTGGCCAGGTCGACCGCCGGCTGCAACGCCAGCACCAGCTGGTCGTCGGCCGCCAGCGCCTCCCGCAGCTCGGCGAGCAGGGCCAGCTGGTCGGTGCTGGCGGCGTCCCGGGCGCCGTCGTACGCGGCGACGCTGCCGCCGCCCTCCTTGGCCTGGTACATCGCGATGTCGGCCCGGCGCAGCAGCTCGGTCAGGTCGGCGGTGGCCGCGTCGGCGACCACGAAGCCGACGGAGACCTCGACCGACATCCGCACCCCGGCCACCTCGGTCGGCGCGGCCAGCCGCTCGGCGATCTCCCGGGCCTGCCGCAGCGCGTACGCCATCGGTGCGGTCCGGTCGCCGAGCACCGGGACCGAGGTCAGCAGGGCGAACTCGTCGCCGCCGAGCCGCCCGAGCAGGTCCCCGGTGCGGGCCAGGGCGCCCAGCCGGGTGGCGGTCAGCCGCAGCAGCTGGTCGCCGGCGGCGTGCCCGAGGGTGTCGTTGACCTCTTTGAACTGGTTGATGTCGAGCAGCAGCAGCGCCACCGGGTGATCGTGGGCGAGCTGCCGCAGCGCCTGGTCGCCCCGGGCCAGGAAGGCCGCCCGGTTGAGCAGTGCGGTGAGCGGGTCGTGCACCGCCTCGTACGACGACCGCGCGGTCACCACGCGCAGCTCATGATGGGTGGCGGCGTCGTGCAAGGCGGCGGCGAGGGCGTCGGAGAAGGCGGCGACGGCGTCCCGCTCGCGGGGGCTGGGCAGCGCGGATCGCGGGAAGCGGACCCGCAGCTCGCCCACCTCGGCATCCCCGACGGCCAACGGCCGCACCAGCTCCTGCTCGCCCGGGTCGGACGGGCGCGGCCGCCCGACCTCCCGGTCGACCACCCGACCCCCGGTGTCACCCCGGTACCGCCACCAGCGGCCGTCGCCGCGGGCCACGTTCACGTCGACGATCTCCGCGCCGAAGAGGCCGAGCGCGCCGGTCACCGCGGCGGTGGCCACGCCCCGCTCGTCGAGCTGGTTGAGCGCGGCGGTGGCCTCGGCGAACGCCCGCCAGGTCCGGCGCTCCTGGTCGGCGCGGAGCCGGTGCCGGTAGGTCTGCTGGAGCAGCCAGAGCGGCGGCGGGAGCAGCAGCAGCCAGCGGGGGTCGATCTCCAGCAGTGCGACCACGGCCAGGCCGACGGCCACGTTGCCGACGAACATCAGCAGTTTGCCGCGGAGCGCGGCCAACAGCGGCGGGCCCATCGGGATGCCGTGCCGCAGCGCCAGCGTCATCCCGCCCAGCCAGGCGGTGGCGAGCAGATAGGTCACCGAGCCGGCGAGCAGGGCGAGCGCCAGCGCGGGGGTGGGGGCGGCGAGCAGCGGCCGGCCCAGGGCGGTGGCGACCGAGATGGCGAGGGCGATGGCGGTGGTCAGCGACGCCGCGATCCGGACCAGCTCCAGGGCGGGCCGACGGTCGTTCAGCAGGGACATCGCCGTCCAGGCGAGGCCGGTGCCGAGCAGCGCGGCGGATGGCAGCCAGCCGGCCGGCACCAGGTAGAGGCAGACGATCAGCGCGGCCTCGCCCCAGGTGATGCTGACCATGCCGGCGGAGGTGCGGAACCGCAGCCGGGCCAGCTGGGCGAGCGCGAGGGCGGCCACCGCGATGCCGAACCGGGCGGCCGGGGGCAGTGGGTCGTCCGGCGGGAGGTGCACCGGGACGGTCAGCCCCACCACTGCGGCCACCAACGCGGTGAGCGCGACGACGACGGTGAGCAGGAGAACCCGCGGCGGGGTGCCACGTAGGCCGGGCCGGTCGGACATGCTGCCGGCCCCGCCGGAGGTCACCGACCTCCTCCGTCTGCCGGCGGCCGCATGGTACGACGGGCAGCCGCTGCTGTGACCGTCATCGGCGCCCCCTCCCGCGCACGCTCGGGGACTTTTGGTCCCCCCGGCGGAAGGCTAAGCCAAACCCGGTGGCCGCAACAGGGGGCGACCGCCGGGTTCGACGTGAATCACGTGCTGTCTACCCGTTCCGGCGCTGCTCGGGGCCGTTGGGAGCGTTCGACGCTGATTCCTGCGCCGAGGTCCCGTCTGTCGGATCGAGGACTGTCGCATCGGCCCGGGACCCGTCGGTCGGCCGCCCCTGCTCGGGGAACCGGTCGGGCAGCCGGCGCAGCCGGGCGTTCATGTTGCGGATCAACAGGATGGTGGCGGTGGCCAGGAGCAGGATGAGGAAGAGGCCCATCGGCCCGGCCAGCCCACCCGTGCGGGTGTCACCGAAGTTGTTCTCCGCGAGCACCTGGGCGGTAGTCAGCATGGCGTTCCTCCGATGTGCGGTTGGGAACCAGCGTAGCCCTCGGCCCGGTCAGCGGGCATGGGCCGTCTCGCACACCCCGGCGAAAAGGTCGGACTCGGGCAGCGGGCTGTCGACCACCGAGCGGGCCAGCTCGAAGTCCTCCGTCGGCCAGGCCCGCTGCTGCAGCTCCATCGGCACGTGGAACCAGAAGCCGTCCGGGTCGACCTGGGTGGCGTGTGCCCGCAGCGCATCGTCGCGGACCGGGAAGTATTCGGCGCACTCCACCCGCGTGGTGATCCGGGGGCCCTTGTCGGGGCGGTCGTCCCATCGGGTGAGCCACTCCTCGTACGGCGACGTCTCCCCGGTGGCCAGCATGGCCTCGTGCAGCGCCATGATCTTGGCCTTGGAGAAGCCGATGTCGTAGTAGAGCTTGAGCGGCTGCCACGGCTCGCCCAGCTCCGGGTAGCGCTCCGGGTCACCGGCCGCCTCGAAGGCGGCCACGCTGACGTTGTGGCACATGATGTGGTCCGGGTGCGGGTAGCCGCCCTGCTCGTCGTACGTCGTGACGACGTGCGGACGGAACTGACGCATCAACCGCACCAGCGGCCCGGCGGCCACCTCGACGTCCTGCAGGGCGAAGCAGCCCTCGGGCAGCGGGGGCAGCGGGTCGCCCTCGGGCAGCCCCGAGTCGACGAAACCGAGCCAGGCCTGCTCGACGCCGAGGATGGCGCGGGCGGCGTCCATCTCGGCGCGGCGGATCTCGCCGATGTTGGCCCAGACGTCCGGCCGGTCGAGCTTCGGGTTGAGCACGCTGCCGCGCTCACCGCCGGTGCACGTGACGACCAGGACGTCCACCCCCTCGGCCACGTACTTCGCCATGGTCGCGGCACCCTTGCTCGACTCGTCGTCGGGATGCGCGTGTACGGCCATGAGTCGCAGCTGCTCTGCCAACGTGGGCGCTCCTCGTCTGTGCCCGCCGGTGGACCCGGCCCGGGTCGACCGGCTGACCTGCCGGAATCTTTCCCGCCCCGAAACCGCCGGTGCTGGCCGGTCAGCGTCATGGGCTGACCTGCCATCCCTGGCTCAGCGCCGGGCTGGGAAGATGGACTCTGCCATTCTTGCCGATGCCGCCGACAACAACGCCAGGAGATACCCGCCGGTGACCGAGACGCACGCCACAATTCCGCCGGGCGCGCCGGTTTACCCGCCCGGCCGGTACGGCCGCCGCCGCCAGCCCGGGCGCCGCCGACCGCTGCTGGCCGGTCTGCTGCTCGCCGCCCTGTTGGCGGCGTTGGTCCTGATCACCGTCCGGCTCTACGGCCAGTACGGCGACCCGGCGTACGACGCCGACGTGATCACCTACACCGGCATCACCGATTCGCAGATCGACATCGACTTCCGGGTCAACGTGCCGACCGGCGGCTCGGCGGTCTGCGTCCTGCGGGCCGCTCCGCCGACGGCGCCGAGGTGGCCCGCGAGGAGGTGACGGTGACCGCCCGCGCGGCGCGGCCGGATCACCGCCCGGCACCGGCTCACCACCACCGCGCGCCCCTTCGTCGGCGAGGTGATGCGCTGCCGGCCAGCCGGCTGACCAGCCAAAACGCCGTCGCCAGGCGGGCACGGCCGGTCTCGTCGCCGGCACAGGTGGTGATCGTCGACACCCGGACGTGTGGCGCACTGGTAACTTGGTAGTTCACTCGTCAGCCAGTCCGCACAACCGAGGAGAACGCCTGTGTCCAGCAACGAGGCGCCTGCCACCTGGCTGTCCCAGGACGCGTACGACCGCCTCCAGGCCGATCTCGACGAACTGATCGCCGGCCGCCCGGCGATCGCCGCCGAGATCAACGCCCGGCGCGAGGAGGGCGACCTCCGGGAGAACGGTGGCTACCACGCCGCCCGCGAGGAGCAGGGCAAGGCCGAGGGTCGCATCCTCTACCTGAAGGAACTGCTGCGCACCGCCCAGGTCGGCGAGGCGCCGACCGCCGACGCGGTGTCCCCCGGCATGGTGGTGACGGTCTACTTCGACGACGACAAGGACGACACCGAGACGTTCCTGCTCGGTTCCCGGGAGATCGCCGCCACCACCGACATGACCGTCTACAGCCCGGAGTCGGCGCTGGGCAAGGCGATCCTGGGCGGCCGGCCGGGCCAGACCTGCACCTACACGGCGCCGAGCGGCGCCGACATCAAGGTGACGGTGGTCTCGTTCGAGCCCTTCGCCGGCTGACCCGCCGGCACGGCGCACGGCCCGACCGGGGTCGTGAAACCTCCCTTCGAGTACGCCCGAGGCGTGACCCGGTCCCCCGGGTCACGCCTCGGCGGCGAAGACCACCTGGTAACCGCTGGCCCGCAGCGCGCTGATCAGCGTGTCCGAGTGCTCCACGCCCCGGGTCTCCACCGACAGGGCCACCTCCACCTCGCCGAGGCGCAGGTGCGGGTTGGCCCGCTGGTGCTCCACGTCGACCACGTTCGCCCGGTGCTCGGCGATCTCGCTCAGCAGCGACGCGAGCTGACCCGGCCGGTCCGAGCAGCGCACCGTGACCCGCAGGTACCGGCCGGCCGCCGCCAGACCATGCTCGATCACCCGCAGCATCAGCAGCGGGTCGATGTTGCCGCCGGAGAGCACCGCCACCACCGGCGCCTCCACCTCGACCACGCCGGCCAGCAGCGCCGCCACGCCGACCGCCCCGGCCGGCTCGACCACCTGCTTGCCCCGCTCCAGCAGCATCAGCAGCGCGCGGGAGATGTCCTCCTCGGAGACCGTGACGATCTCGTCGACGAGCTTGCGGACGTGGGTGAAGGTAAGCTCGCCGGGACAGCCGACCGCGATCCCGTCCGCGATGGTGGCGAAGGCGGGCAGTCGTACGGGCTCGCCGGCCGCCAGCGAGGGCGGGAAGGCCGCCGCGCTGGCCGCCTGCACCCCGATCACCCGGACGTCGGGGCGCAGCGCCTTGGTCGCCACCGCCATCCCGGAGATCAGGCCGCCGCCACCGACGCCGGTGATGATCGTCTTTACGTCCGGGCACTGTTCGAGGATCTCCAGCGCCACCGTGCCCTGGCCGGCGATCACGTCCCGGTGGTCGAACGGATGGATCAGCACCGCACCGGTCCGCTCGGCGAAGGTCTGCGCCGCCACCAGCGACTCGTCCACGGTGTTGCCGACGAGTTCGATCTGGGCGCCGTACCCCTTGGTGGCCGCCACTTTCGGCAGCGGCGCGTTCACCGGCATGAAGACCGTGGCGTGGGTGCCGACCAGCCCGGCGGCCAGCGCCACTCCCTGGGCGTGGTTGCCGGCGCTCGCCGCGACCACCCCACCCGCCCGCTCCTCCGCCGACAACCGGGAGATCCGCACGTACGCGCCGCGCACCTTGTACGACCCGGCGCGCTGCAGGTTCTCGCACTTCAGCCACGCCGGCCCGCCCAGCACCGCGCTGAGCGGGCGGCAGGGCTCCAGCGGGGTGGTCCGGGTGACGCCGGCGAGCAGTTCCCGCGCGGCCCGTACGTCGGCGAGACCGACCAGTTCCGTCATGCCCCGATCGTGCCACCCGTCGCCGGGCCCGGCGGCGGCGACACCACGGTCATCCCAGGCAGCACTGGCCCGGCCGGCCGCCCCCGCTCGATCCGGGCCTCCTAGGCCGACGAGATCCGGGCGATCAGGACGACCAGCGACCCCCGGCGAGGACACAGCCCAGCACCGGGAGTAGAGCCCAGAACAGCGACGGGTCTTCACTAGACGATCATGCGGCGGCCGGCGACCCCGTTCCGACCCGGGGGTAGCCGGGGGCGTGCCTCGCCCAGGGGGCCTGCATCTCGAACTGCCCGGCCACGCCGAGCAGCAGCAGCTCCGAGCCGGGCGGGCCGACCAGTTGCACGGCGACCGGCAGGCCGTCCGGGCGCCGCCCGACCGGAATCACGATCGCGGGCAGGCCGGCGATGTTCCACGGCGCCGCGTACGGGGCGTACCGGATGTTGGTGGCCATGTTGGCCCGCCAGGACCGGCCGGACCAGGCGGCGGCCTCCGGCGGCGTGCTGGCCAGCGCCGGGGTGAGCAGCAGGTCGACGGAGTGGTCGGTGAAGAAGCCGATCGACCGCTCCCGCCAGGCGGCCCGGTCGGCCTCCCGGACGTACCCGCGCCGCTGCGCCCACTCGCCGAGCGCGACGTGCCGGCGGCTGCGCTTCTGCAGGCCCCGCCGGTCCAGGCCGGCGGCCCGGACGTCGGCGGCGCCGCCGCGAACCAGGTCGCGATGCCCTGCAGGCCCAGCGCGGTCGGGTAGACCGGGTCGGCGGGGGCGGTGTCGTGCCCCGGGCCGCGGC
>JAEVHO010000174.1 GCA_016802835.1 Micromonospora sp. ATA32
CTCGGGAGCAGGCCGCCGAGGTCGAGCGGCGGGCCACCCGGATGGACGAGCGGGAGCGGCAGCACACCGAGGAGGTGGAGCGGTTCGCCGCCCGGGAGCGGCAGCTCACCGCCGCCAGCGCGGCCCTGGCCGCCCGGGAGTCCGCGCTCGTCGAGCGGGAGGCCGAGCTGGCCGAGGCGGAAGCGCAGCGCCGCCGTGAGCTGGAACGGATCGCCGGGCTCACCGCCGACGCGGCCCGCGCGGAGCTGATCGAGGCCATCGAGACCCAGGCGAAGCGGGAGGCCGCGCTGCTGGTGCGGGAGATCGAGTCCGACGCCCGGAGCACGGCCGAACAGCGGGCCCGGCACATCGTGGTCGACGCCATCCAGCGGATCGCCAGCGAGCAGACCGCGGAGAGCGTGGTCAGCGTCCTGCACCTGCCCGGCGACGAGATGAAGGGGCGGATCATCGGCCGGGAGGGCCGCAACATCCGCGCCTTCGAGTCGGTCACCGGGGTCAACCTGATCATCGACGACACCCCCGAGGCGGTGCTGCTCTCCTGCTTCGACCCGGTCCGTCGGGAGGTGGGTCGGCTCACCCTGGAGAAGCTGGTCCTGGACGGGCGGATCCACCCGCATCGGATCGAGGAGGTCTACGACCTGGCCCGGCACGAGGTGGAGGAGCTCTGCCAGCGGGCCGCCGAGGACGCCCTGGTCGAGGTGGGCATCACCGAGATCCACCCGGAGCTGGTCACCCTGCTCGGTCGGCTGCGCTACCGGACGTCGTACGGGCAGAACGTGCTCAAGCACCTGGTGGAGACCGCGCACATCGCCGGCATCATGGCCGCCGAGCTGCGGCTGGACGTGCCGACCATCAAGCGCTCGGCGTTCCTGCACGACATCGGCAAGGCGCTCACCCACGAGGTCGAGGGCAGCCACGCGATCATCGGCGCGGACCTGGCCCGCAAGTACGGCGAGCACGAGGACGTCGTGCACGCCATCGAGGCGCACCACAACGAGGTACCACCGCAGACCATCGAGGCCGTCCTCACCCAGGCCTCGGACGCCTGCTCCGGTGGGCGGCCGGGCGCGCGGCGGGAGAGCCTGGAGGCGTACGTCAAGCGGCTGGAGCGGATCGAGGAGATCGCCGCCAGCAAGCTCGGCGTGGAGAAGGTCTTCGCGATGCAGGCCGGCCGGGAGATCCGGGTGATGGTCAAGCCGGACGACGTCGACGACATCGGCGCCGCCGTGCTGGCCCGGGACGTGGCCAAGCAGATCGAGGAGGAGCTGACCTACCCGGGTCAGATCCGGGTGACCGTGGTCCGCGAGTCCCGGGTCACCGAGATCGCCCGCTGAGGCGGGCTACGACGGGACGAAGGGCCGCTCCCGTGTCGGGAGCGGCCCTTCTCGTCGATCGCCGGGGTCAGTTCCCCCCGGCGCCCTCCGCCTGAGACGTGAGCGCGGCGGACGGCAGGTTCTGGGCCGGTATGCCGGCGGTCTTGCGGCCGCGGGAGAGTCGGCGCTGGAGGTACTGCGCCAGCTTCGACAGCGAGTAGTTCACGGCGATGAACAGCACGGCGATCACGAGGTACACCTGGATCGGGTTGTTCAGCACGCCGATGAGCTGCTTGCCGATGTTCAAGGTCTCCTCGTAGCTGATGATGAAGCCGAGGGAGGTGTCCTTGAGCACCACCACGAGCTGGCTGATCAGCGCCGGCAGCATGATCCGGAACGCCTGCGGCAGGAGGATCATCCGGGTGGTCTGCATCGGGGCGAGGCCGATCGCGGCGGCGGCCTCCGCCTGACCGCCGGGCAGCCCCTCCATGCCGGAGCGGAGGATCTCGGCGATGACCACCGAGTTGTAGATCGTCAGGCCGATGACCAGGTACCAGAGGCTGTCGAACGAGATGCCGAACTCGGGGAAACCGCGGGCCACGAAGAAGATGGTGAGCACCACGGGCAGGCCCCGGAACACCTCGACGCAGACCCGGGTGACCACCGACAGCAGCGCGCTCAGCCCCCGCAGCAGGTACGCCAGCGGCGTGGCGAGCCCGGAGAAGCGTCGCCGGGTCAGGCTCTTGAGCTGGATCCGCAGCACGGCCAGCAGGGTGCCGACCGCCAGCGAGGCGACGATGGCCAGCGCCGCGGCAGTCAGGGTGTGGCGGAATCCGAGGCCGATCCGCTCCCAGACCTGGGTGAAGTTCTCGTTGGAGGGGTCGACCAACGGGCCCCACAGCTCCATCGTGAACTGACCCTTGTCGTCCAGCGGACGGTAGATCAGGAAGTACGCCCCGACGAGCAGCACGACCGATGTGATCACACTGGTGATCAACGTGATCCGGCGCTGACGGGGGCCCGGGACGTCGTAGAGGACACTGGTCTGCTGACTCATCGGGCCACCGCCTGTCGCTTCTCCAGCCGGTTCAGCAGGGCACCGAGGGGAACGGTCATGATCAGATATCCGATCGAGATACCGACGGCGACGGGGATGAAGGCGTAGCCCTCGGCGGAGGTGAGCTGGTCGGCGGTCTGGGACAGGTCGCCGACGACGCCGAAGAAGCCGACCAACGCCGAGTTCTTGATCATCGCGATGATCACCGAGCCGAGCGGCACCACCGAGGCCTTCCAGGACTGCGGCAGCACGACGTACCGCAGGTTCTGGCCGAAGGTGAGGCCGATCGACCGGGCCGCCTCCGCCTGACCGGCCGGAACAGCGTTGACCCCCGAGCGCAGCGCCTCGCAGACGAACGCCGCGGTGTAGAGCACCAGCGCGATCAGGGCGAAGCGGAAGTACGGCAGATCGGTGCCGAGCCGCCGGAAGAGCGAATCCACAACGGGGATCCGCAGGAAGTCGGCGTTCGAGCCGAGCGCCGGCAGGCCGAAGGCGGCGAAGAACATCACCACGGTCAACGGCATGTTGCGGAAGACGTTGACGTACCCGGTGCCGACGGCGCGCAGCGGAGGCACCGGCGAGATGCGGAGCACCGCCACGATGGCGCCCAGGACCAGGGCGCCGATCGCGGCGAGGAAGCAGATCTGGAGGGTGAGCCAGAAACCACCCGCAAAGACGTCGAACTTGTCGATGAGCACATTCACGGGTCGGTTTTCCTCCCCACCCTCCAGATCGAAGGATCAGTAGCGGTTGATCGTGGGCGCGTCGCCCAGCTTGGCGCCGAACTTGCCCGCGGTGTCGTCCCAGGCCTTCTTCCAGCGGCCGTCCTGGATCGCCTTCTCCAGGGTGTCGTTGATGAAGGTGCGGAAGGCGGTGTCGTCCTTCTTCACGCCGATGCCGTACGGCTCCTTGGTGAAGTTGTCGCCGGCCAGCTTGTACGACGCCTCGTCCTTGGCGATGTAGCCGAGCAGGATCACGTTGTCGGTGGTGACGGCGTCGACCTGCCCGCCCTTGAGGGCGTCGCGGCACTTGTCGTAGGTGTCGAAGAGCACCAGCTGGGTGCCGACGTCCTTGACGTACTTCTTGATGTTCTCGGCCGGGGTCGAGCCGGTGACGGAGCAGACCTTCTTGGTGCCGTCCTTGAACGAGTCCGGCCCGGTGATGGCCGTGTCGTCCTTCTTCACCATGATGTTCTGGCCGGCCTCGTAGTACGGCCCGGCGAACGCGATGCGCTCCTTGCGCTTGTCGTTGATCGTGTACGTGGCGGCGACCAGGTCGACGTTGCCGTTGACGATCGCGTCCTCGCGGACCTTGGACGGGGTCTCCACGTACTCGATCTTGTCCTCGGGGATGCCGAGTTCCTTGACAAGGATCTTCGCGACCTCGACGTCGAAGCCCTCCGGCTTGCCCGACAGGCCCTTCTGGCCGAAGCCGGGCTGGTCGAACTTGGTGCCGATCTTGATCTTCTGGGCCTTGTTGAGCTTCTCCATGGTGCTGCCGGCGGCGAAGGACTTGCTGCCGCGCCGGTGCCCTCACCGCCGCTGTCGCCGCCGCAGGCGGTCAGACCGATGGACAGGGCGGCGACTGCGGCGAGCGCCGCGACGCGGGTGAGACGCATATTTTTCTCCTCTTTCGACGGACGGAGCGCGCCGGGGGCGGCGCTCCGGAAAGGACGCCTAGTGCGTCAGGATCTTCGACAGGAAGTCCCTGGCCCGCTCGCTGCGGGGATTCGCGAAGAACTCGGCCGGCGGGGCATCCTCGACCAGCTGCCCGTCGGCCATGAAGATGACCCGGTTGGCGGCGTGCCGGGCGAAGCCCATCTCGTGGGTGACCACCACCATGGTCATGCCGTCCCGAGCCAGCGACGTCATCACGTCCAGCACCTCGCCGACCATCTCCGGGTCGAGCGCGCTGGTCGGCTCGTCGAAGAGCATCGCCTTGGGCTGCATGGCCAGCGCGCGGGCGATCGCGGCCCGCTGCTGCTGACCGCCGGAGAGCTGGGCCGGGAACTTGTCGGCCTGGTTGGCGATGCCGACCCGGTCCAGCAGGGCCAGGCCGCGCTCGCGGGCCGCGGCCGGCTTCTCCCTGCGGACCTTGATCGGGCCGAGGGTGACGTTCTCCAGGATCGTCTTGTGCGCGAAGAGGTTGAACGACTGGAAGACCATGCCGACCTCGCTGCGCAGCTTCGCCAGCGGCTTCCCCTCGGCGGGCAGCGGCTGCCGTCGAACGTGATGGTGCCCGAGTTGATCGGCTCAAGTCGGTTGATCGCCCGGCAGAGCGTCGACTTGCCGGAGCCGGAGGGGCCGATGACCACGACCACCTCGCCCTTGTCGACCGAGAGCGAGACGTCGTCCAGCACGTGCAGCGGCCCGAACCACTTGTTGACCGCATCCAGCACGATGAGCGGTTCGCCCGTCGTCACGTCGTCCACCGTCCTGTCCTCGCCTTGCGCCAGCGGGTCGGATGACCCCCGGTGCGGCAACTGTAGGCGGGGCCATATGGCGGAACGCAACTCAGATGGTCACGGAGCGGTAACACCGGCCCCGATCGTCGTCGGGAGTCCGAATTCCGTCTCCGGTGCGCGGCTCCGGTGGCGCCCGCCACGCTACCCGGAGATCATGAGGGGATGACCGCACCGGTACGCCTGACCGACTACGCCCGCGGTGGCGGCTGTGCCTGCAAGATCCCGCCCGGTGAGCTGGAGGCCATGGTCGCCGGTCTCGGGCCGGCGAGCGGCACCGCCGAACTGCTGGTCGGTCTGGACCACGGCGACGACGCCGCGGTGGTCCGGCTGGACGAGCGGACCGGCCTGGTCAGCACCGCCGACTTCTTCACCCCGGTGGTCGACGATCCGTACGACTGGGGCCGGATCGCCGCCGCCAACGCGCTCTCCGACGTGTACGCGATGGGCGGCACCCCGCTGGTCGCGCTCAACCTGCTCTGCTGGCCGCGCGACGTGCTGCCGCTGGAGTTGGCCCGGGAGGTGCTGCGCGGCGGTCAGGACGTGGCCCGGGAGGCCAGCTGCCACCTGGCCGGCGGGCACAGCGTCGACGACGACGGCCCGAAGTACGGCCTGGCCGTCACCGGTGTGGTCCGGCCCGAGGAGTTGATCACCCTGGACGCCGGCCGGGCCGGCCTGCCGCTCTCGCTGACCAAGCCGCTCGGCGTGGGCGTGCTGAACACCCGGCACAAGGCGACCGGGGAGGTCTTCGCGGCCGCGGTCGCCTCGATGAGCGCGCTCAACCGGGACGCGGCCCGCGCGGCGGTCGCTTCCGGCATCCGCTGCGGCACCGACGTGACCGGGTTCGGGCTGCTCGGGCACGCCTCCAAGCTGCCCGGGCCAGCCGGCTCACCGTCGCGATCGACGCGGCCCGGGTGCCGTACCTGGCGGGTGCCCGGGAGGCCGTCCGGGACGGCTACGTCAGTGGCGGGAGCCGGCGCAACCTGGACTGGGTCACCCCGTGGACCGACTTCGGGTCGGTCGGCGAGGCGGACCGGCTGCTGCTCGCCGACGCCCAGACCTCGGGTGGCCTGCTGGTCGCCGGCGAGGTGCCGGGTGCCACCGTGATCGGTGAGCTGCTGCCCGCGGGGGAGCACCGGGTGGTCCTCCGCTGACCCGGCGGCCCGGCATCGCCGGACGGCCGGATTTCGGTCCCGACTCGGCCGGTGTGGGTCCCCCGGACGGGGCACGATACCCGATAAACTGTCATCTTCCCGCTACTCGGAGCAACGGCGCTCCAGGAAATTTTGCCCGGAATGGTCACAGACCGGTAACTTGCCCCCGGCTGAGGTCATATGCCCCCCACCATCGTGGGTAAGGCCCGATCCGGAGGCCGGTGGGACGAACGCAGCGAGGAGGCGGCATGACCGAGCTGTGGAACTGGAGAATCGACCGGGTACGACCCGTGGAGGTCTACCCGGCGCTGGCCGAGGCGCTCGGTCGGGTGGTGATGCCGCTGGCGGTGGCGGACCCGGCCCGACTGCCCACGTACGCGGTGATCTGCGACGTCTGGGAGGCGCCGGGCGAGTTCGGCACCGTCGTGGACTGCTACGGGGTGCCCGAGCGGCTGCCCGAGCACCGCAGTGTCGCGTCGCTCGCCCGGCTGCTGGACCGCAACTGCCTGCTGCGCGACGACACCCTCGACGCCGGCCGGCACCTGCTGGTCGCGCCGGACGGCACGATCCGCCCGGTGCACTTCGACATCACCGAGACCGACGACGGCGAGGTGCTCAGCAACCAGCGGCTCTGCACGCAGGCCCACCCCGGCTGCCGGGGCTGGTCGCGATGTCACCGCTCCCGCTGGGCGCCCGACTCCGTGGTGCCCGCGCTCGCCGCCGCCTGACCTGCCTGCGGCGGGGTCGGGCTCCGGTCAGCGGGAACGCGCGGAGCCGCCCCGGACCTCCAAATGATCGAGCAGGGTGGCCGTGGCGGCGGCCACCGCGGCGACCGCCGCGTCGAAGGCCGCCGCGTTGTGCGCGGCGGGCGCCCGGAAACCGGAGATCTTCCGGACGTACTGCAACGCCGCGGCGTCGATGTCGGCCGGGGTCACCTCCGGGACGTACGGCTCACGCAGGGTCTTGATGCTCCGGCACATGGCTCCTCCTCGTTCCGGTCGATCCGGTCGGCCCGGATACGCTGTGCACGTCATGACTACCGCAGCCGCGAGCAGCCCGCGCACCTACCAGGTGCGTACGTACGGCTGCCAGATGAACGTGCACGACTCCGAGCGCATTTCCGGCCTGCTGGAGCAGGCGGGCTACGTGCGCGTCGCCGAGGCCGACGACAACCCCGACGTGGTGGTGTTCAACACCTGCGCCGTCCGGGAGAACGCCGACAACCGGCTCTACGGCAACCTCGGTCATCTGCGCCAAGTCAAGGACAAGCACCCCGGGATGCAGATCGCCGTGGGCGGCTGCCTGGCCCAGAAGGACCGCGGCGACATCGTCCGCAAGGCCCCCTGGGTCGACGTGGTGTTCGGCACCCACAACATCGGCTCGCTGCCGGTGCTGCTGGAGCGGGCGCGGCACAACGCCGCCGCCGAGGTCGAGATCCTCGAATCCCTCGACGTCTTCCCGTCCACGCTGCCCACCCGGCGCGAGTCGACGTACGCCGGCTGGGTGTCGATCTCGGTCGGCTGCAACAACACCTGCACGTTCTGCATCGTGCCCTCCCTGCGCGGCAAGGAGAAGGACCGCCGCCCCGGCGACATCCTCTCCGAGGTGCGCGCCCTGGTCGACGAGGGCGTGCTGGAGGTGACCCTGCTCGGGCAGAACGTCAACTCCTACGGCGTCGCGTTCGGCGACGCTGGCGAGCCGGACTGGAGACGCGGTGGCGGCCGGTCGGCGTTCGCCGAGCTGCTGCGGGCCTGCGGCGAGATCGACGGGCTGGAGCGGGTCCGGTTCACCAGCCCGCACCCGAAGGACTTCACCGACGACGTGATCGCCGCGATGGCCGAGACGCCCAACGTCTGCCACTCGCTGCACATGCCGCTGCAGTCCGGCTCGGACGACGTGCTGCGCGCGATGCGCCGGTCGTACCGGTCGGAGCGCTACCTGGGGATCATCGAGAAGGTCCGGGCGGCGATGCCGGACGCGGCGATCACCACCGACATCATCGTCGGCTTCCCCGGCGAGACCGAGGCCGACTTCCAGCGGACCCTGGACGTGGTCCGGGAGGCCCGGTTCTCCTCGGCGTTCACCTTCCAGTACTCCAAGCGCCCCGGCACCCCGGCCGCGACGATGGACGGCCAGCTCCCCAAGCAGGTCGTGCAGGAACGCTACGAGCGGCTGATGGCCTGCGTCGAGGAGATCACCTGGGCGGAGAACAAGCGCCTGGTCGGGGAGACCGTCGAGGTGCTGGTCGCCGTCGGCGAGGGGCGCAAGGACGAGCGCACCGGCCGGATGTCCGGCCGGGCCCGTGACGGCCGCCTGGTGCACTTCGCGACGGGCGTAGCCGGGGCGAACGGCCAGCGCGGCGACGCCGGGTCGTACGCCGGTCAGATCATTCGGCCGGGCGACATCGTGCACACCACGGTCACCTACGCCGCCCCGCACCACCTCAACGCCGACGGCGAGCCGCTGTCGCACCGGCGTACCCGGGCCGGCGACGCCGCCGAGGCGGGCCGCTCCCCGCGGTACCCCCGGCGTCCTGCTCGGCCTGCCCACCCTCGGCGCACCTCCCGCGCCCCCCCGCAGCCCCGACCGCCTGCAGCGCGCCCTGAGGAAAGCCCGGCACCACACGGGCGGGCGGGCCGGTGGGGGTGGTGTGTGGACGTGTGGGCGGGGCCGGACGTGCGGAAGCCCCCGGTCCCACGGCGGGACCAGGGGCTTCCGGGGTGGATCAGCTCAGCCGGCCTGCTCGGCGAGCTGGAGGAACTGACGCTTCGACGCCAGCGCCTGCTCGGCCTCGCGGATCCGCTTGGCGTCGCCGGCGGCCTGCGCCCGGGCCAGCCGCTGCTCGGCCTCGGCGACCTGCTCGCGCATCTGGACCAGCAGCGGGTTGTCCTGCGGGGTGGTACGCCGCCACGCCGAGTCCATCACCTCGCGGACCTTGTCGTCGATCGCCCGCAGCCGGCGCTCCAGCCCGGCCGCGGCCTCTCGCGGCACCCGGCCGGCCTCGTGCCACTGCGCCTGGATGTCACGCAGCCTCGCCTGGGCGCCCTTCGGGTCGCCGTCGATGTCCAGCGCCTCCGCCTCGGCGAGCAGGGCCTGCTTGCGCTCCAGGTTGCCCTTCTGCTCGTTGTCCCGGGCCGAGAAGACCTCGCTGCGGCGGGTGAAGAACTCGTCCTGCGCCGCCCGGAACCGTTCCCAGAGCTTCTGCTCGGCCTCCTTGGAGGCGCGCGGGGCGGCCTTCCACTGGGTCATCAGGTCCTTGAGCTGGTTGGCGGCGACCGCCCAGTCGGTGGAGTCCTTGAGCTTCTCCGCCGCGGTGACCAGCTCCTCCTTGACCGTCTGCGCCTGCTTGCGCTGGGTGTCAAGGGAGGCGAAGTGGGCGCCGCGACGACGGGTGAAGCCGTCCCGGGCGGCGGCGAACCGCTTCCACAGCTCGCCGTCGGCCTTCTTGTCGACCCCGCGGATGGTCTTCCACTCGTCGAGGATCTCCTTGAGCCGGTCACCGGCGGTCTTCCAGCCGGTCGACTCGGCGGCCAGCTTCTCGGCCTCCTCGACGAGGGCGGTCTTGCGGGCGAGCGCCTCACCGCGGGCGGCGTCCCGGGCGCCCGGGCCTCACCGGCCTTCTCCTCCGCCACCTCCGCCAGCTTGTCGAGCCGGGCGGCCAGCGCGTCGATGTCGCCGACCACGTGGGCCTCGGGCAGCGAGGCGCGGATCCGGCGGACCGTGGTCAACGAGTGGCTGGCGTCGGCCGCGCCCGACTTGAGCCGGGCCTCGGTCAGGTCAACCTCGGTCACCAGGTCGGCGAATCGGCGGGCGAAGTGGGCCAGCCCCTCCTCGGGGGCGCCCGCCTGCCAGGATCCGACCACTCGCTCGCCCTCGGCGGTCTTGACGTAGACGGTGCCGTCCGCGTCCACCCGGCCGAAGGCAGTCCAGTCGCTCATGTGCCCATCCTCGTTCTCCCGGCGTCAACGGTGCAGACCCGCGATCGCCGCCACGGCGCAGCAAAGTTACTCCCGGCATTGTCACAGGTCCGCCCCCGTCCGCGTCGAGCGCCTGTCGCCGACCGTGACCATACGGTGTCCTAGCCCTCTGATGACCGGATCGGCGCTCGGACGCACCGGGCGACCCCGCTACCGTGAGCGGGTGTCTCTGGTCGCCGCCGCCGTCTGCCCCCACCGCCGTTGATCGTGCCCGAGCTGGCCGGCGCCGCCGCCGGGGAGCTCGACGACCTCCGGGCCGCCTGCGACGCGGCGGTGACCCGGCTGTACGAATCCGGCGCGGAGAGCGTCCTCGTGCTCGGCGGCGACGTGACGAGCGCCGAACTGGACTTCCCCTACCGGGGCTCGTTCGCGCCCTGGGGCCTGCCGCTGGAGGTGCGGCTCGGTCACCTTCCGGACGGGCGGGTCGGCACCGACCGCCTCCCGCTCAGCCTGCTCGTCGGCGCCTGGCTGCTCAACCGGACCCGACCTGGCGAGGGCGGGATGGGCTGGCGGATGGCCACGACGGGACACGACGAACCGGTGTCGGACTGCCTCGCCCTCGGCGACCGGATCGGGTCGAACCGGCCCTGGGCGATGCTGGTGATGGGGGACGGGTCCGCCTGCCGGGGCCGGCAG
>JAEVHO010000175.1 GCA_016802835.1 Micromonospora sp. ATA32
CGGGCGAGCCGCCGTACGACCCGGACTTCGACGGGCCGGTACGCGGCGGCGGTGGACGGCCCGGCGGCGGTCAGCCGGCGGCACCGAACTACGAGGGGTTCGACCCGGGGGACGAGCCGCTCGACGAGGTCATCGACGAGCGGACCGCCCGGCAGTCCAGCGAGGAGCAGGCGGTGCAGCTGCTCCGGGAGGCGCTCGGCGCCGAGAAGATCGACGAGGTCGACGCCCGGTAGGGGACCCGCCGCCCGGCCCGGCCGCTGGTAGCAGGCCCGCTAGCTGTACTGATCGGGGACGTTGATCAATCGCGTGAAGGGCGGCTGACTGGCGCAGCAGTGTGGGGTCGGTGGTGGTTGTAGTGATGCAGCCATCGTCTCGCCACAGGTGAGACCGGTATGCGCTCCCATTGTCTGAAAGCACCCGCTCGACGGTGACGCCACGATCCGCGAACCACTCGACGGCGCGGTGCAGGACGCCGGCGGCGGTCATGGCGGTCTCGTCGTCGCCGCGTAGGCGACGCGAGAGTGGTCGTCGATGACAGTGTGCACGAAGGCGTAACCCATCCTGGGGCCGTGCCACTTGTTCTTCGGCTTGTCCGGCGTCGACGCACGATTCTTCTGGCCCCGGGATCGCCCAACGAAGCGCCAGCCGCCACCGTCGGGGATGTTCCCTACCTTCTTCACGTCCACATGAATGAGCGACCCGGGGTATGGGTGCTCGTAGCGGCGGATCGGTTCACCGGTCGCACGGTCGACGTGCGAGAGCCGGTTCAACCGCGCCGATCTCAGGGGCGGTGCACCGTGGACGGGGCGATGCCGAGTCACGCGGCAAGCTGGACTGACCTCACGAGTGCGCCTGCTTCGGCAAGGTGAGGATTTCGACTCCGTCGCTGGTGATAGCGATCGTGTGCTCACTGTGTGCTGTCCGGCAGCCTGTCGCACTTCGGAGCGTCCACCCGTCGGCATCAGTGATGAGTTCAGCGGTGTCCGCCATGACCCACGGCTCCAGTGCCAGCAGCAGCCCAGGGCGCAGTCTGTATCCACGACCGGGCCGTCCGGTGTTCGAAACGTGCGGGTCCTGGTGCATCGTTGATCCGACGCCATGACCTCCGAACTCGGTGTTGATCGGATACCCCGCTTCGTAGAGGGTTGAGCCGATGGCATGGGAGATGTCGCCGATGCGAGCCCCAGGCCCGGCAGCTGCTATCCCTGCATACAGCGCGCGTTCGGTCGCGCTGATCATCGCGACGCTCTCCGGGGGTTTTGAGTCGCCCACGATGAAGCTGATGGCAGAGTCTGCAACGACTCCGCCTTTGGAGACGGCGAGGTCGAGTGACAGCAGATCGCCGTCGGCAAGCGTGTAGTCGTATGGCAGCCCGTGGAGCACGGCGTCATTGACGGATGTGCAGATGTAGTGGCCGAACGGCCCGCGCCCGAAGGATGGCGCGTAGTCGACATAGCAGGACAGCGCTCCAGCCTCGACGATCATGGTCTCGGCCCACCGGTTGATGTCTTGGAGGTTGGTACCTACTGCGCTGCGGCTCTTCAGCGTCTGCAAAATCTCAGCGACCAGGGCGCCTGCCTCCTTCGCTCGGGGCAGATCGGTGGGGTCCAGGATCTCGATCATGAGGCGCCTTCCTCGCACAAACAATAACTATCCCGGCCATATTATCCCGGTACTAGAATCGGAGCCATGGTCAGGTTGCCGCTCACACCCGCAGAGGTCGAGCGCGGACAGCGCCTCGGTGCCCTGTTGCGTCGCGCCAGGAGAGAGCGCTCCATGCTCGAGACCGCGCTCGATGCACGTGTCTCACCGGAGACCCTCCGGAAGATCGAGTCGGGCCGCGTAGCGACCCCTGCCTTCCCGACCATCGCGGCGATCGCCGATGTCCTCGGCCTCTCCCTCGATGCGGTGTGGGCCGAGATCAACCAGCCCGAACGTGGTGTTGAACCGGCCAACTCTGGTCACAACGCACGTGAGCGGTTGGCCTCGTAAGTCTCAAACCCGCAGTTGCGTTGGAGGCGTCGACGAGAGAGAAAGCGTGGGCGCGGCTCTCAACCAGTTGTCCCCGGTCAGCACAGCTAGCCCGCTCAGGCCGCCCAGGCGGGCAGGCCGTGCGGATGCGCCTCGGCGAGCAGTCGTTCCGGTCCGACGCCGATCCGGGCGCGGAGCTGGAAGCGGTGCCGGCCGTCGACCGGGTACGGCTCGAACAGCAGGTGCGCGAAGGGTGCCCCGGCTGCGGCCAACCGGTCGATCTCGGCGGTGACCCGGGTCCACTCGTCGGCCGGTACGTACTGCCGCATCACCGAGTGCCACACCACGGTGAGCCTGCCGGGGTCCGGCTCGAGGCCGCCCAGGAAGTCTGCGGCGCCCACCGTCTCGACCCGCGCCGGCAGGCGCCCGGCCAGGTCGAGGGCGCCGGCCAGCCGAGCGGCCCGGGCGGTGTGCTCCGGCCAGACGTACGCCCGGAGCGCGAGCGCGCCCTCGGCGTCGTCCGGGTCGAGCGGGGTGACGTCGCAGCCGACCCTCTCCTCGACGGCGAGTTCGGGGTGCGTCCTCGCCGCGTCCCGCAGCCAGCCCGGCACGCCGTTCCGCCAGGCGCCGGGCAGCAGCACCGGGGAGTCGGCCGGTCCCCAGGCGAAGTCCGCCGCCTCGACCCGGAACCGGTCGGCGCGCAGGTTCAGCCCGGCGCTCGCGCCCAGTTCGATCAGGCGTACGGGCAGCGCGCCCAGCTCGCCGACCGCGTACAGCAGGCCGGCCAGCAGCAGGTTGGCCCGGCCGACCTCGTTGGTCTGCGGCGGGCGGCGCAGCCAGTTCCGCAGCGCGTCGTGCTCGGCGGCGACGACCGCGCGGAACGCGGCCCAGCAGTCGTCCGCGTCCTCCGGCCGGTACGCCCCTCCGGCGCTGGGGTAGAACCGGGCCAGCTCCGGGGCCCGTCGGGTGAGCACCAGCGCGTGCACGCCGCCGAGCAGCCGCAGCGGTACGGCGGCCGACGCCGGGGCGTCCGCGTACCCGGTGATGATCTTGGCGCACGGCCCGCCGGCGCGGACGTCGGCGGCGGCGCGCACGAGCAGGTCGGCGTAGAGGCCGGCGTCCATGTTCGCGCACGCCCGCGCCTGCTGTTCCATGACCGTGGCGGCCTGTTCGCGGGACATCCGGTTCTCCCTCGGGTCGGTCCCGTGATCGTCCGCCCGGACCCGCCGAGCGGGGAAGTGCCGGGCGGGGCGAGCCTGCTCACAGCGGCTAGGCTGGGCGCGGCCGAGCAGACTAGCGCGAGAAGGAGCCATCCGTGCGCCCAGGTGGACAGCCGAACATGCAGCAGATGCTGAAGCAGGCGCAGAAGATGCAGCAGCAGATCGCCGCCGCCCAGGCCGAGCTGGCCGAGGCGGAGCTGACCGGCACCGCCGGGGGTGGCCTGGTCACCGCCACCGTCTCCGGGGCCGGTGAGCTCAAGGCGATCAAGATCGACCCGAAGGCAGTCGACCCGGAGGACGTGGAGACGCTGGAGGACCTGGTCGTCGTGGCCGTGCACAACGCCAGCGAGGCGGCCAAGGAGCTGACCGAGAAGAAGATGGGCCCGGTCGCGGGCGGCATGGGCGGCCTCGGCCTGCCCGGTTTCTGAGCCGGCAGATGTACGAGGGTGCCATCCAGGACCTGATCGACGAGCTGGGTCGGCTGCCGGGCGTGGGCCCGAAGAGCGCCCAGCGGATCGCCTTTTACGTCCTGTCGGCGGATCCCGCCGACGTCAACCGGTTGGCCGGCGCGCTGCGCAAGGTCAAGGAGCTGGTGCGGTTCTGCACCACCTGTTTCAACGTCGCCGAGTCCGACCAGTGCCGGATCTGCCGCGACCCGCGCCGCACCGACGAGGTGCTCTGCGTGGTCGAGGAGCCGAAGGACGTGGTGGCGGTCGAGCGGACCGGTGAGTTCCGCGGGCGCTACCACGTGCTCGGCGGGGCGATCAATCCGCTGGAGGGCATCGGTCCGGACAATCTCCGCATCCGGGAGCTGATGGCCCGGCTGAGCGGCGGTGAGGTACGCGAGCTGATCCTGGCCACCGATCCGAACACGGAGGGTGAGGCCACCGCGACCTACCTGGCGCTGCTGGTGAAGCCGATGGGGATCTCGGTGACCCGGTTGGCCAGCGGCCTGCCCGTCGGCGGCGACCTGGAGTACGCCGACGAGATCACCCTCGGGCGCGCGTTCGAGGGCCGGCGCGCGGTCTGACCCCCGACTCGACCGCCGCCCGCGTACGACGGGCGGCGGTCGTGTCGTGTCCGGACGTTGGGGCTGTGACAGTCAGATTCGTCTCTTGCTGACGGCTGTCAGACCCGGGCGCTTGGTGTCGGCTTGATAGCGATTGCCTAACGGGCGTTCCGCTCAGCTGTGTCGTGTCATAGCCTCCCGCTCACGGACCGAGCCATCGACCCGGCGTGGTCATGCGCATGACAGAGGTGAGAGATGCAGGCGAGAAGGCTAAAGACGGCTGTCGCCCTCGCGGCCGTTGCCGCGATGGCGGTCGGTGCGGCCGGCTGCGCGAAGAGCGACCGTAGCAGTGACAGTGGTGAGGCCAAGACTGGCGGAACCTTCATCTTCGCGGGTGCCGGTGACCCCAAGAACTTCGATCCGATCTTCAACGACGACGGTGAGTCGTTCCGGCCGGTCCGGCAGATGTTCGACACGCTGATCACCCACAAGCCGGGTACGGCGAACCTTGAGGGCGGCCTGGCGGAGAGCTGGGAGCACGACGCGGACGGCAAGGTCTGGACCTTCAAGCTGCGCCAGGGCGTGAAGTTCCACGACGGCACCGCGTTCAACGCTGCGGCGGTCTGCTTCAACTTCGACCGCTGGTACAACATGAAGGGCGCCGCCGCCCAGTCGCAGATGATCTACTACATGGACGTCTTCGGCGGCTTCGCCAAGAACGAGAACCCGGACGCCGGCAAGCCGGTCTACAACAAGTGCGAGGCCAAGGACGACAACACCGCCGTCCTGACCCTCAACCAGTACAAGGGCGCCTTCCCCGGGGCCTTCGCGCTGACCTCGCTCTCGATCGCCAGCCCGGAGGCGCTCAAGAAGGGCGACGCCGACACGGTCAAGCAGAACGGCGACTCCTTCGAGTACAGCGCCTTCGCCACCACCAGCCCGGTGGGCACCGGCCCATTCACGTTCGGCGGCTGGGACAAGGCCAAGAACGAGATCACGCTGAACCGGAACCCCGACTACTTTGGCGAGAAGGCCAAGGTCGACAAGGTGATCATCAAGGTCATCAAGGACGAGAGCACCCGCAAGCAGGAGCTGCGGGCCGGCACCGTCCAGGGCATCGACTTCCCGGCACCGGCCGACCGCAAGGCGCTCGAGGGTGAGGGCTTCCAGGTCATCAACCGGCCGGCCTTCAACGTCCTCTACCTGGGCATCAACCAGAAGAACCCGAAGCTCAAGGACCTGCGGGTGCGGCAGGCGATCGCCTACGCGCTCAACCGCCAGCAGCTGGTGCAGACCAAGGCTCCGGGCGGCTCGAAGGTCGCCGACGAGTTCATGCCGGACACCGTGCTCGGCTACGCGCCCGACGCGCAGAAGTACGACTACAACCCGGAGAAGGCCAAGCAGCTGCTGAAGGAGGCCGGCGCCGAGGGGCTGAACCTCAAGTTCTACTACCCGCCGGACGTCTCCCGGCCGTACATGCCGAACCCGCAGGAGATCTTCACCGTCCTGGCGAACGACCTGCAGGCCGTCGGCATCAAGGTCACCGGCGTTCCGCGTCCGTGGAACGGTGGCTTCAAGGACGACGTGCAGCAGTTCGGCAAGCAGGACCTGCACATCCTCGGCTGGACCGGTGACTACAACGACCCGGGCAACTTCGTCGGCACCTTCTTCGGACGCGGCAAGATCGAGTTCGGTGACCAGGCCATGACGGAGATGTTCGACGCCATCGCCAAGGCCGACGGGACCGTCGACGAGGCCGGCAAGAAGGCGGCCTGGGAGCAGGTCAACCGGGACATCGCCGCCAAGTGGCTGCCGGCCGTGCCGATCTGGCACGCCCCGCCGGCCATCGTGGTCACCAAGAACGTCAAGGGTCTGGTTGCCAGCCCGTTGACCGACGAGCGGTTCAACACGGTCAGCGTCTCCTAGGGACGTCATCCCGCTGAACGCCGTACGCGGAACAGGCCCGGGCCGGGTTTTCCCGGCCCGGGCCGAACCGCAGATCTCGAGAATCTGGTGTGTGAGAGATGTTGCGAGTCATAGTTCGCCGCCTGCTGCAGCTGGTGGTGACCCTGATGGCGCTGTCGGCGCTGATTTTCATCTGGTTGCGGAACCTGCCCGGTGGCCCGGTCGAGGCGCTGCTCGGTGAGCGCGCCACCCCGGAACGCAGAGTCCTGCTGACCAAGGCGCTCGGCTACGACCAGCCGATCCTGGTCCAGTACGGCAAGTTCATGCAGAAGGTCGTCAGCGGCGACTTCGGCAACTCGATCCGGACCGGTGACCCGGTCACCGAGGTGCTCTCCCGGGCGTTCCCGGCCACCATCGAGCTGGCCGCCGCCGCGATGATCATCGCGGTTGGTCTCGGCGTGCCGCTGGGCTACCTGGCCGCTCGCCACCGGGGCCGGATTCTCGACAACCTGACGATCGCCGGCACCCTGCTCGGCATCTCCATCCCGATCTTCTTCCTGGGCTACCTGCTCAAGGACGGCTTCACCCAGAACATCCACTGGTTCCCGCCGTCGGGCCGGCTCACCACCGGGATCGACAACACCACGGTCACCGGGTTCTTCGTGCTCGACGGGCTGCTCACCAGGGAGTTCGACGTCACCGCGGACGCACTGTGGCACCTGATCCTGCCGGCCGTCACGCTGGCCACCATCCCGCTGGCGGTGATCGTGCGGATCACCCGGGCCAGCGTGCTCGACGTGCTCAACGAGGACTACGTGCGGACGGCCGAGGCCAAGGGCCTGCGGCACCGCACGATCCGGGGCCGGCACATCCTGCGCAACGCCCTGCTCCCGGTGGTCACCACCATCGGCCTGCAGACCGGTGCGCTGCTCTCCGGCGCGGTGCTCACCGAGAAGGTCTACAACTGGGGCGGCCTCGGCACCCTGATCACCGACTCGATCAGCGGCGGCCGGGACTATCCCGTGCTGCAGGCGATCATCCTGCTCGCGGCCCTGGTCTTCGTGGTGGTCAACCTGCTGGTCGACCTCTCCTACGCGTTCATCGACCCGAGGGTGCGTGTCCGATGAGTGATCCGATCACCCGGCCAGGCGTGACCGCCCCCCGCAGCGGCGGCGAGCGCGGCGACGGCGTCAGCGAGCGGAACATCGGCCTGCTCGGCGAGCGCAAGAAGGCGCGGCTGGAAGAGCTGGCCCGCTCGACGGCCGACAAGGGCGGGGTGAGCCTCGTCCGGGACGCCGTGCGCCGGTTGCGGCGCAACCCGGTCGCCATCGTCGGTGCGATCATCGTCGGGTTGTTCATCCTGGTCGCGATCTTCGCGCCGCTGATCGCGCCGCACGACCCGGTGCAGCGGTTCCCCGAGCTGACCAAGGACCTCACGGTCGACAACATCCCGGGATCGCAGTCGGGCTTCCCGCTCGGCTCCGACCCGCTCGGCCGCGACTTCGCGTCCCGGCTGATCCACGGCAGCCGGCAGACGCTCTTCGTCGGCGTGCTCGCCACCGTGATCGGGCTCGGCCTCGGCGTGCTGATCGGAGCCATCGCCGGTGCGTTCGGCGGCTGGGTCGACCAGGCCCTGATGCGGGTCACCGACGTCATGCTGGCCCTGCCCAGCCTGCTGCTGGCGATCACGCTGGTCGCCATGGCGAGCCGGTCCACTCAGTGGACGGTCATCTTCGCGGTCGCCATCGTGAACGTGCCGATCTTCGCGCGACTGCTACGCGGCTCGATGCTGGCGCAGCGGGAGAGCGACCACGTGCTCGCCGCCCGAGCGCTCGGCGTCAAGGAACGGAACATCGTGCTGCGGCACATGCTGCCCAACTCGATGACCGCGGTGATCGTCCAGGCGACGCTGACCTTCGCGGTCGCCATCCTGGACGCCGCGGCGCTGTCCTTCCTCGGTCTCGGCGACCCGGACATCAACCGCGCCGAGTGGGGCCTCATGCTCGGCGTGGACGGCCAGCGCTACTTCGAGGTCCGCCCGGAGCTGGCCTACTACCCGGCGCTGGCGATCATCGTGGTCGCCCTCGGCTTCACCCTGCTCGGTGAGGCGATGCGCGAGGCCATCGACCCGAAGAACCGGCGGTGACGGCGGTGCACCGGATCAGCACGGCCGGCGGATGCCGGCGGCGAGCGCGAGGAATGAGCTTGCGAGCCCCGCAGTCGCGAGTGAAGGACCAGTGCAGTGAGGAAGTGAAGCGATGAGCCTGCTCGACGTACGCGATCTGAACGTCGTGTTCCAGCGACGTGGCGAGCGGCCGTTCACCGCGGTGGACAAGGTCAGCTTCACCGTGGAGCCCGGGCAGACCGTCGGCCTGGTCGGCGAGTCGGGCTGCGGCAAGAGCGTGACCAGCCTGGCCATCATGGGTCTGCTGCCCAAGCGGGGCAACAAGGTCAGCGGTGAGGTGCTCTTCGAGGGCGCCGACCTGCTCAAGCTGCGCCCGGACGACATGCGGGACCGGCGTGGCCGGGAGATCGGCATGATCTTCCAGGACCCGCTGTCCTCGCTCAACCCGGTCATCCCGATCGGCGTGCAGGTGGCCGAGGTGCTGGAACGGCACCAGGGACGGGACCGCAAGCAGGCCCTCAAGGAGGCCCGGGAGCTGCTCGACGCGGTCGGCATCCCGGACCCGGAGCGGCGGTTGACGGAATACCCCCACCAGATCTCCGGCGGCATGCGGCAGCGCGCCCTGATCGCCATCGCGCTGGCCTGCAAGCCGCGGCTGCTGATCGCCGACGAGCCGACCACCGCGCTCGACGTGACCATCCAGGCGCAGATCCTCACCCTGCTCAAGCAGTTGGTCGACGAGACCGGCACGGCGCTGATCATGATCACGCACGACCTCGGTGTGGTGGCCGGGCTCTGCGACACGGTCAACGTGCTCTACGGCGGCAAGGTGGTGGAGCGGGCCGAGCGGCACGACCTGTTCGCCCGGGCCCGGCACCCGTACACGCACGGGCTGCTCAGCTCCGTGCCGCGGCTCGACTCGCCGCGCGGCGAGCGGCTGCACGCGATCCGTGGTTCGGTGTCGGACAACATCCCGTGGACCGAGGGGTGTGCGTTCGCGCCGCGCTGCGACAACGTGGTGGACGCGTGCCTGGAGGGGCCGCCGCCGCTCGAGCCCACCGCCACCGGCGGCGATCTGCGCTGCAACAACCCGGTTCAGGAGGAGGTGGCGGTGCCGTGACCGATGTGACCGAACAGACCGGACCACTGGTCGAGATCCGCGACCTGAAGGTGCACTTCCCGATCAAGAGCGGTCTGCTCTTCGACCGCACCGTGGGCTACGTCTACGCGGTCGACGGCGTGTCGCTGTCGATCAGGGCCGGTGAGACGTACGGGCTGGTGGGCGAGTCGGGTTGCGGCAAGTCCACGTTGGGCCGTGGCCTGCTGCGGCTGGTCGAGCCGACCGACGGGGAGATCGTCTTCGACGGCACCGACATCCGCTCACTCAAGGGCGAGACGATGCGCCGGGCCCGCCGCCGGATGCAGATGATCTTCCAGGACCCGCTGTCCAGCCTGGACCCCCGGCAGTCGGTGGAGTCGCTGCTGGTCGAGGGGCTCAAGGCGCACGGGCTCGCGGCGGACAAGGCGGACACCAGCCGCCGGCTGCGGGAGACGCTGGAAGCCGTCGGGCTGCCCGCCTCGGCGTTGAGCAAGTATCCGCACGAGTTCTCCGGCGGTCAGCGCCAGCGCATCGGCATCGCCCGGGCACTGGTGCTCAACCCGGACCTGATCGTCGCCGACGAGCCGGTCTCGGCGCTGGACGTCTCGATCCAGGCGCAGGTGCTCAACCTGATGGAGGACATCCAGAACGAGCGCGGGCTGACCTACCTGATCATCGCGCACGACCTGGCGGTGGTCCGGCACATCGCCGACACGGTGGGCGTCATGTACCTCGGCGGGCTGGTGGAGGAGGCGTCGAGCGACGACCTCTACCAGGAGCCCATGCACCCGTACACCCGGGCGCTGATGTCGGCCGTGCCGGTGCCGGACCCGCTGGTGGAGGACCGCCGCGAGCGGATCCTGCTCGCCGGCGACCTGCCCTCGCCGACGAACCCGCCGTCGGGCTGCCGGTTCACACCCGCTGCCCGTGGGCGCAGCCGACCCGCTGCGTCGACGAGCGGCCGGCGCTGCGCGAGGTGGTCACCGGGCACCGGGTGGCCTGCCACTACGCCGAGGACATCGCGGCCGGGCGGATCCGGCCGCACGAGGTCGAGCCGGAGCTGGTCCGGCGGACGAGGGCGCGTCGCCGGGTGACCCCCGGT
>JAEVHO010000176.1 GCA_016802835.1 Micromonospora sp. ATA32
GGCCCTCGCGCGGTCGGCGCCCCGGACTCGGCCTGACCGGCTCGGTGGCGCCCTGGCTGGCCCCGCCGATTATGGCGGTGGCCCGGGCCGCCGCCGGGCACGCCGCCGCGCCGACCATGGTGCTGCTCACCGGCTGGGCCGCGGCGTGGAGCGCCGCCGTACTGGGCGGGTACGCCTGGCGGCGCCGGCACCGCGCCTGACGCCAACGGTCTTTGCCAATGGTGACCGGCCCATGCGGGGGCCGATTTGGTGCTCGCGCCACGTGTCGCGTAACCTTTGCAGCGAAGTTCCACCCAGAGACCGCTGGTCACCGTGCTTCGGCACGGTCGAAGGTCCCGCACCAACGGGCGACCCGCGCAGGGCGGCAAGCGTAACTCGGCAGTGATCGTGGTCCGTTGACCAGGATCGTCCACCGGCCCTCGCCCCGCGCGCCCTGCGCCGGGGCTTTTCTCGTTGTTGCGATCCTCCGCACCGGTGAGGCCACCGGCCTCGCAGGTGAACCAGCCTGGAGCAACGAGAGAGGAGGGACATGGCGGACAAGCCGATTCGGGCCGACAAGGCCTCGGCCGTCGCTGAGCTGACCGAGAACTTCCGCAGCGCGGGTGCCACGGTGCTGACCGAGTACCGCGGGCTGACGGTTTCCCAGCTGACCCAGCTGCGGCGCTCGCTGGGCCAGGAGAGCACCTACACGGTTGCCAAGAACACGCTGGCCAAGCGTGCCGCGACGGACGCCGGCATCGCCGGCCTCGACGAGCTGTTCACCGGTCCTACCGCGCTGACTTTCGTTTCGGGCGACGTCGTCGAGGCGGCGAAGGGTCTTCGCGACTTCGCGAAGGCCAACCCGAAGCTCGTCATCAAGGGCGGCGTCTTCGAGGGCAGGGCCATTTCGGCGGCCGAGGTCACGAAGCTCGCCGACCTGGAGTCCCGCGAGGTGCTGCTGGCCAAGCTGGCCGGCGCGATGAAGGGCAACCTGAGCAAGGCCGCGGCCCTGTTCCAGGCACCGCTGGCGAAGACCGCCCGCACGGTGGCCGCCCTGCAGGACAAGCGCGAGAAGGAGGGCGCCGAGGCGGCCTGAGGCCCTCCCGGCGCACCCAGTTCTTACCTAACAGATTGAGGAAAGGACGCCAGACATGGCGAAGCTCAGCACCGACGAGCTGCTCGACGCGTTCAAGGAGATGACGCTGATCGAGCTCTCCGAGTTCGTGAAGCAGTTCGAGACCACCTTCGAGGTCACCGCCGCCGCTCCGGTCGCGGTCGCCGCTGCCGGTGGCGCTGCTGCCCCGGCCGAGGCCGAGGCCGAGAAGGACGAGTTCGACGTCGTCCTCGAGGCCGACGGTGGCAAGAAGATCCAGGTCATCAAGGTCGTGCGTGAGCTGACCGGCCTGGGCCTCAAGGAGGCCAAGGACGCGGTCGAGTCCGCGCCGAAGGCCATCCTGGAGAAGGTCAACAAGGAGACCGCCGAGAAGGCCAAGGCCAAGCTCGAGGGCGAGGGCGCCAAGGTCACCCTCAAGTAATTGAGGTTCGACCAGGCGTGCGCCCCGGCTCATGTGAGTCGGGGAACAACCGCGTCGCGGCGGGCGTGATCCGGGAACGGATCACCGCCCGCTGTGGTTGACGGGTCCCGATGGCAGTGGCGTGAGCAGGATGTCGACGCCGGGTACCGGGCATCACGGCGGTGCGTGTCGGTCGCCCGTCGGTGGGAAAGAGCGCGCGACCCGGAGACGGGCCCTTGACGCGACCCCCGGCTGACAGGCACGCTGACACCAGCAAGACCTTCCGCGCTTGCAACGGCCACCTCTCGGGTAATGGCAACGGCAGCACCAAGAGCCGTGAGACCCGAGCGGCCCGGCGGGAACGTCGCGTTCCGAGCGGCCCGGTAGACCCCGGTTTCAGGGGCCCCGAGGCACGTTCCGCGACGACCTGCGGGGTGGGCTGGACAGCGGTTAGCCTCTCGGCTACACTGCTAGTTTGCGCTGCCTTCCGACTTGGCCCCTGCTCGGAAATGTCCGTTTGCGGATATTTCCGGTGGGGTCATTGGAGTGCACGCGTACCAGCCGTTCTGCAGCACCGGTCCTCGGAAGGACGCATCTTGGCAGCTTCCCGCCCTGCGAAGACCAGTCGTACGTCGAGCGCTTTCGCTCCCCGCCGAGTTTCATTCGGCAGGATCACCGAACACCTCGAGGTCCCCAACCTCCTCGCCATTCAGAACGAGTCCTTCGACTGGCTCGTCGGCAACGAGGGTTGGCAGGGCCGGTCGGCGGACGACCCGCACGCACGCTCGGGTCTCGCGGAGATCCTCGAGGAGATCAGTCCGATTGAGGACTTCTCCGGCACCATGTCGCTCTCCTTCTCGGCGCCGCGCTTCGACGAGGTCAAGGCCTCGATCGAGGAGTGCAAAGAGAAGGACCTGACCTACTGCGCGCCGCTGTTCGTGACCGCGGAGTTCACCAACAACACCACTGGCGAGATCAAGAGCCAGACGGTGTTCATGGGTGACTTCCCGATGATGACGCCCAAGGGCACCTTCGTCATCAACGGCACCGAGCGCGTCGTGGTCAGCCAGCTCGTCCGCTCTCCGGGCGTGTACTTCTCGAAGGAGCCGGACAAGACCTCCGACCGCGACCTCTCCAGCGTCAAGGTCATCCCGAGCCGGGGTGCCTGGCTGGAGTTCGACATCGACAAGCGCGACACGGTCGGCGTACGCATCGACCGCAAGCGCCGGCAGGCCGTCACGGTGCTGCTCAAGGCCATCGGTTGGTCGGCCGAGCAGATCCGTGAGCGGTTCGGCTGGTCCGAGCTGATGATGACCACGCTCGAGAAGGACCACATCGCCGGCGCCGACGAGGCGCTGCTCGACATCTACCGCAAGCTCCGCCCTGGCGAGCCGCCGACCCGCGAGAACGCCCAGACCCTGCTCGACAACCTCTTCTTCAATCCGAAGCGGTACGACGTCGCCAAGGTCGGGCGCTACAAGTTCAACAAGAAGCTCGAGGTGGGCGTACCGATCACCACCGGCACGCTGACCGAGGACGACATCGTCGCCACCGTGGAGTACCTCTGCCGGCTGCACGCCGGCGAGGACGGCTACGAGGCCGATGACATCGACCACTTCGGCAACCGGCGTCTGCGTACCGTGGGCGAGCTGATCCAGAACCAGGTCCGGGTCGGTCTCTCCCGGATGGAGCGGGTCGTCCGCGAGCGGATGACCACCCAGGACGTCGAGGCGATCACGCCGCAGACCCTGATCAACATCCGCCCGGTGGTGGCGGCGATCAAGGAGTTCTTCGGTACGTCGCAGCTGTCCCAGTTCATGGACCAGACCAACCCGCTGGCGGGTCTGACCCACCGGCGCCGGCTGAGCGCGCTCGGCCCGGGTGGTCTGTCCCGGGAGCGGGCCGGCTTCGAGGTCCGTGACGTGCACCCGTCCCACTACGGCCGGATGTGCCCGATCGAGACGCCGGAAGGGCCGAACATTGGTCTGATCGGCGCGCTCTCCACCTTCGCCCGGGTCAACCCGTTCGGCTTCATCGAGACGCCGTACCGGAAGGTCGTCGAGGGTCGGGTCACCGACCAGATCGACTACCTGACCGCGGACGAGGAGGACCGGTTCGTCAAGGCCCAGGCCAACGCGCCGCTCCAGGCCGACGGCACCTTCGCCGAGGACCGGGTCCTGTGCCGCCGTAAGGGCGGCGAGACCGAGGACGTGGTTCCCGGCGCCGTCGACTACATGGACGTCTCGCCGCGGCAGATGGTCTCGGTCGCGACCGCGATGATCCCGTTCCTCGAGCACGACGACGCCAACCGGGCTCTGATGGGCGCGAACATGCAGCGCCAGGCGGTGCCGCTGGTCAAGGCCGAGTCGCCGCTGGTCGGTACGGGCATGGAGTACCGGGCCGCCGTCGACGCCGGTGACGTGGTCGTCGCCGAGTTCGGCGGTGTGATCGAGGACCTCTGCGCCGACTACATCACCATCCACCAGGACGACGGCCACCGCCGGACGTACCTGCTGCACAAGTTCCGCCGTTCCAACGCCGGCTCCTGCGTCAACCAGAAGCCGGTCGTCTTCGAGGGCGACCGCGTCGAGGCCGGCCAGGTCATCGCCGACGGTCCGTGCACCGACGAGGGCGAGATGGCGCTCGGGCGCAACCTGCTCGTGGCGTTCATGTGCTGGGAGGGCCACAACTACGAGGACGCGATCATCCTGTCGCAGCGCCTCGTGCAGCAGGACGTGCTCACCTCGATCCACATCGAGGAGCACGAGGTCGACGCCCGGGACACCAAGCTGGGTCCGGAGGAGATCACCCGCGACATCCCGAACGTCAGCGAGGAAATGCTCGCGGACCTCGACGAGCGCGGCATCATCCGGATTGGCGCCGAGGTCGTCCCCGGCGACATCCTGGTCGGCAAGGTCACGCCCAAGGGCGAGACCGAGCTGACCCCGGAGGAGCGGCTGCTCCGCGCGATCTTCGGTGAGAAGGCGCGCGAGGTCCGGGACACCTCGCTGAAGGTGCCGCACGGCGAGACCGGCACGGTCATCGGTGTGCGTACCTTCTCCCGCGAGGACGGCGACGAGCTGCCGCCGGGCGTCAACGAGCTGGTCCGGGTCTACGTCGCCCAGAAGCGGAAGATCCAGGACGGCGACAAGCTCGCCGGCCGGCACGGTAACAAGGGCGTCATCTCCAAGATCCTGCCGATCGAGGACATGCCGTTCCTGGAGGACGGCACGCCCGTCGACATCGTGCTCAACCCGCTGGGTGTGCCGAGCCGGATGAACATCGGCCAGGTGCTCGAGACCCACCTCGGCTGGGTCGCCAAGACCGGTTGGAAGGTCGAGGGCGACGACGCCGACTGGAAGCGGCAGCTGCGCTCGATCGAGGCGCACGAGTCCGAGGGGGACACGAACGTGGCCACCCCGGTCTTCGACGGCGCCCGCGAGGAGGAGATCGCCGGTCTGCTCGCGTCGACCCTGCCCAACCGGGACGGCAACCAGCTGATCGGTTCCAGCGGTAAGGCGCAGCTGTTCGACGGTCGCTCCGGCGAGCCGCTGCCGGACCCGATCGCGGTCGGCTACATCTACATCCTGAAGCTCAACCACCTGGTCGACGACAAGATCCACGCCCGGTCGACCGGCCCGTACTCCATGATCACCCAGCAGCCGCTGGGTGGTAAGGCGCAGTTCGGTGGCCAGCGCTTCGGTGAGATGGAGTGCTGGGCGATGCAGGCGTACGGCGCCGCCTACGCCCTGCAGGAGCTGTTGACGATCAAGTCCGACGACGTCCTCGGCCGGGTGAAGGTCTACGAGGCGATCGTCAAGGGCGAGAACATCCCGGAGCCGGGCATTCCGGAGTCGTTCAAGGTGCTGCTCAAGGAGCTGCAGTCGCTGTGCCTCAACGTCGAGGTGCTCTCCAGCGACGGTGTGGCCCTCGAGATGCGCGAGACCGACGACGAGGTGTTCCGGGCCGCGGAGGAGCTGGGCATCGACCTGTCCCGGCGCGAGCCGAGCTCGGTCGAAGAGGTGTAAGTGGTGAGGGTTGGGGGCCGACCGACCCGCTCTGGGCGGTCAGGCTTGATCCCGACGTGGGCCGGCCGGCCCCCAACCCCGCCCAGGATCTAGCGATAAAGACGACGACATAGGGGACATAGTGCTCGACGTCAACTTCTTCGACGAGCTGCGCATTGGTCTCGCCACCGCCGACGACATCCGTCAGTGGTCGCACGGCGAGGTCAAGAAGCCTGAGACGATCAACTACCGCACCCTGAAGCCGGAAAAGGACGGGCTCTTCTGCGAGAAGATCTTCGGTCCGCAGCGGGACTGGGAGTGCTACTGCGGTAAGTACAAGCGGGTCCGGTTCAAGGGCATCATCTGCGAGCGCTGCGGCGTCGAGGTGACCCGCTCCAAGGTCCGTCGTGAGCGGATGGGGCACATCGAGCTCGCCGCTCCGGTGACCCACATCTGGTACTTCAAGGGCGTGCCGAGCCGGCTGGGCTACCTGCTGGACCTGGCGCCCAAGGACCTCGAGAAGATCATCTACTTCGCCTCGTACGTGGTGACGAGCGTTGACGCCGAGTCGCGTCACCGTGACCTCTCGACGATCGAGAACGAGATCCTGGCCGAGAAGCGGCAGTCCGAGAACAGCCGCGACTCGGAGATCGAGAAGCGGGCCGCCAAGCTCGAGGCCGACCTGGCCGAGCTGGAGGCCGAGGGTGCCAAGGCGGATGTGCGGCGCAAGGTCAAGGAGGGCGGAGAGCGCGAGATGCGCCAGATCCGCGACCGGGCCCAGCGCGAGATCGACCGTCTGGACGAGGTGCTCGACACCTTCCGCAAGCTGGAGCCGAAGCAGCTGGTCACCGACGAGCTGCTCTACCGCGAGCTGCGGGACCGCTTCGCTGAGTACTTCACCGGCAGCATGGGCGCCGAGGCGATCAAGGCGTTGGTCCAGAACATGGACCTCGACGCCGAGGCCGAGAGCCTGCGCGAGACCATCCGCTCCGGCAAGGGCCAGCGGAAGATCCGGGCGCTCAAGCGGCTGAAGGTCGTCGCGGCGTTCCTGAACACCCGCAACTCGCCGCTCGGCATGGTGCTGGACTGCGTACCGGTCATCCCGCCGGACCTCCGCCCGATGGTGCAGCTCGACGGTGGCCGCTTCGCGACCTCCGACCTGAACGACCTGTACCGCCGCGTGATCAACCGGAACAACCGCCTCAAGCGGCTGATCGACCTCGGCGCGCCCGAGATCATCGTCAACAACGAGAAGCGGATGCTCCAGGAGGCCGTCGACGCGCTGTTCGACAACGGCCGTCGCGGCCGGCCGGTCACCGGTCCGGGTAACCGTCCGCTGAAGTCGCTCTCCGACATGCTCAAGGGCAAGCAGGGCCGGTTCCGCCAGAACCTGCTGGGCAAGCGCGTCGACTACTCCGGCCGTTCGGTCATCGTGGTCGGCCCGAAGCTCAAGCTGCACCAGTGCGGCCTGCCCAAGCAGATGGCGCTGGAGCTGTTCAAGCCGTTCGTGATGAAGCGGCTGGTCGACCTCAACCACGCGCAGAACATCAAGTCCGCCAAGCGGATGGTCGAGCGGCAGCGGCCGGTCGTGTGGGACGTGCTGGAAGAGGTCATCGGCGAGCACCCCGTGCTGCTGAACCGCGCGCCGACCCTGCACCGACTGGGCATCCAGGCCTTCGAGCCGCAGCTGGTCGAGGGCAAGGCCATCCAGATCCACCCGCTGGTCTGCACCGCGTTCAACGCCGACTTCGACGGTGACCAGATGGCGGTCCACGTGCCGCTGTCCGCCGAGGCCCAGGCCGAGGCGCGGATCCTGATGCTGTCGTCGAACAACATCCTCAAGCCGGCCGACGGGAAGCCGGTCACCATGCCCACCCAGGACATGGTCATCGGTCTCTACCACCTCACCCACCTCACTCCCGGTGGCAAGGGCGAGGGCCGGGCGTTCAGCTCGGACGCCGAGACGCGGATGGCGTTCGACAACGGCGAGCTGCAGTTGGGGACGCCGGTCAAGATCCGGCTGCGCGGTGTCGTCGGGGTCGACAACGGCGCCGGCGGCGAGCCGTGGACCGCGCCCGAGGGCTGGGTCGAGGGCGAGCCGCTGACGGTGGAGACCACCCTCGGCCGGGTCCTGTTCAACGAGACGCTGCCGCAGGGCTACCGCTTCGTGAACTACGAGATCCGCAAGGGTCAGCTCTCCGCGATCGTCAACGACCTCGCCGAGCGCTTCCCCAAGGTGGCGCTGGCCGCCACGCTGGACGGGCTCAAGGAGGCCGGTTTCCACTGGGCCACCTGGTCCGGCGTCACCATCGGCATGGAGGACGTCATCGCTCCGCCGCGCAAGCGGGAGATCCTGGAGAAGTACGAGAAGGAAGCCGACCGGATCGACAAGCAGTACCAGCGGGGTCTGATGACCGCCGAGGAGCGTCGCGGCGAGCTCATCGAGATCTGGACCAAGGCGACCAACGAGGTCGCCAAGGAGATGGACACCGCGCTGCCGCAGGAGAACCCGCTGTGGAAGATGATCAACTCCGGTGCCCGCGGTAACCTGCTCCAGCTCCGCCAGATCGCCGCGATCCGTGGTCTGGTGGCCAACCCCAAGGGCGAGATCATCCCGCGGCCGATCAAGGCCAGCTACCGGGAGGGTCTGTCCGTGCTGGAGTACTTCATCTCCACGCACGGTGCCCGTAAGGGTCTCGCGGACACCGCCCTGCGGACCGCCGACTCGGGTTACCTGACCCGTCGTCTGGTGGACGTCTCGCAGGACGTCATCATCCGCGAGGAGGACTGCGGCACCGACCGGGCGATCCCGATGCAGATCGGCGACCGGCCGGACGGCAAGCTGGTGGTGCACGAGCACGCCGAGACCAGCGTGCACGCCCGTACCCTGGCCGACGACATCAAGGGGCCGGACGGCACCGTCGTGGCCGAGCGGGGCCAGGACCTCAACTCGATCCTGGTCGACAAGATCGTCGCCGCCGGCGTCGAGACGGTCCGGGTGCGCAGCGTGCTCACCTGCGAGTCGAAGCTGGGCGTCTGCGGTGCGTGCTACGGCCGCTCGCTGCCGACCGGCAAGACCGTGGACGTCGGCGAGGCGGTCGGCATCATCGCCGCCCAGTCGATCGGTGAGCCGGGTACGCAGCTGACGATGCGTACCTTCCACACCGGTGGCGTCGCGGGTGAGGACATCACCCAGGGTCTGCCGCGTGTCCAGGAGATCTTCGAGGCCCGGATCCCGAAGGGCAAGGCGCCCATCGCCGACACCCCGGGTCGGATCCGGATCGAGGACGGCGAGCGGTCGCGGAAGATCATCGTCGTGCCGGACGACGGCAGCGAAGAGATCGTCTACGACAAGATCTCCAAGCGGGTCCGGCTGCGGACCCACGACGGGGACCACGTCGAGGTCGGCGAGAAGCTCACCGAGGGCACCATCGACCCGCACGAGCTGCTCCGCATCCTCGGGCCGCGAGCGGTCCAGGTCCACCTGACCCAGGAGGTCCAGCAGGTCTACCGCTCGCAGGGTGTGCTCATCCACGACAAGCACATCGAGATCATCATCCGCCAGATGCTCAAGCGGGTGACGGTGATCGACTCCGGCGCGACCGAGTTCCTGCCGGGCGTGCTGGTCGACCGGGCGCTCTTCGAGTCGGAGAACCGCCGGCTCGTCTCCGAGGGCGGCGAGCCCGCGGCAGGTCGTCCGGTGCTCATGGGCATCACCAAGGCCTCGCTGGCCACGGATTCCTGGCTGTCGGCGGCCTCCTTCCAGGAGACCACCCGGGTGCTGACCGACGCGGCGATCAACTCGCGCAGCGACTCGCTGGTCGGCCTGAAGGAGAACGTGATCATCGGAAAGCTCATCCCGGCCGGTACGGGCATCAGCAAGTACCGCAACGTCCGGGTGGAGCCGACCGAGGAGGCGAAGGCCAAGGTCTACTCGATGACCGGCTACCCGGAGACCGACTACGGCTTCGGACCGGCCGGCGGGCAGGCCGTGCCGCTGGACGACTTCGACTTCGGGTCGTACCGCTAAAGATCGCGCACTGAACGACGAGGCCCCCGGCATCCGCCGGGGGCCTCGTCGCGTTCGGCGGACCGGACACGTCGGTACGCCCGGTCCGGGGGCCGGGAGCCGGATCCGTTGGGCATGATGGGGGACATGACGACCGCACCCGGGCAGGTGCCCGTCGCGTTTTACGGGCCGCGTCATCCGCTCGATCCTGAGCCGGTCCCGTCGACGAAGGCGCGGGCGGTCTTCGCCCTGGGTCTGATGGGGGCGCTGACCGGCCTCTTCATCGGCGGCGTGGTGCCCGCCACGGTGGCGCTCCAATTGGCCCGGCAGGCCCGCCGGGAGGCGTACGCGTCGGGTGGCTTCCTCACTGGCGAGGCCTGGCTGCGGCGGGGGGAGCAGCTGGCCTGGACGGGCCTGGTGCTGGTCGCGGTCGCCGTGGTGGCCGCGGTCGTGATCGGCGTGGTCCGGTTGGCCGAGGCGCCGTTCGGGCACGACTTCGCCCCGAACGTCGACTGACCGCCCCACGAGGAGCCCACCCCCGGCCAGGAAGCCCGCTCCGCCTGGGGGAAGAGTCCGCGTCCGTCGCGGCCACCGCCGCGCTCGGCGGTAGCCTGGCCGGTGCCCGTCGCGTGGCGGTGGGCGAGAACTGTCGACAGGAGGACCTCGTGACGGAACCGGCGCCGCCGTCCGGCGTGGACCGGGCAGGGCAACCCGCCGGGCTACCGGACACCGCCGACCCGGGCGCCGGTGCCGGGCCGAGCCAGTGGGCCAGACCGGGCGCGCAGCGGACGAGGGACCGAGCATCCCCCCGGCGCCGTCCGCTCCGGCGAATTCCACCTGGCCTGCCGGCCCGCAGGGCAGCCCCGCGCCGTTCCCGGGCC
>JAEVHO010000177.1 GCA_016802835.1 Micromonospora sp. ATA32
CCCCGCCGACCGGCACAACCTCGCCGTGGAGGTACGCGGCCGGCAACTGGTCGCCGAGCTGAGCCCGGCCCGGCTGGGGGACCAACTGGCCGTGGTCCGGCTGGAGCTGTCCCGGCCGGTGGTCGGCCGGCTCGGGCTGCGCGCCCAGGGCGGCGGCGCCGAGTTCGACAACGTCAGCGTCGCCGGGCTGTACCGGCCGGTCCGGCACACCGCGCCGCCGCCGCGCACCGGTCCGCTGCTCGACCGCTGGTCGGACGAGTTCGACGGGCCGCTCGACCCGGCGTGGCAGTGGGTCCGCCCGGACCCGGCCGCCACGGTGGCCGGCGGCGCGCTGCGCTGGCCGGTGCAGGGCGCGGACCTGACCGGTCCCGGCGGCAGCGCCGGGGTGCTGCTCCGCGATGCGCCCACCGGCGACTACGTGGCCGAGACCAAGGTGGCCCTCGACCTGGGCGAGGACACCGTCCGCAACTTCCAGCAGGCCGGCATGGTGGCGTATGTGGACGACGACCGGTTCGCCCGGCTGGCCCAGGTCGCCATCTGGAACACGCGGCAGGTGGAGTACGGCTACGAGCTTCCGTACGCCGGCCAGCCCATCTACGGCGGCAACATCGTCGGAACCCCGGCCACCACCACCTGGCTGCGGCTGGCCCACCACGTCGACCCGGCCACCGGCGAACACGAGTTCCGCGCCGGATCCAGCCGGGACGGGCGGCACTGGACCTGGGGCGGGGTGTGGGCCTTCCCGGCCGGCACGACGCCCCGGATCGGCCTGGTCGCCCACGGCGGCGCCGAGCCGGCGGTGACCGCGCAGTTCGACTACCTCCGCTTCTACCGCTGACGGGGTAGCCCTTCTACCGCTGACCTGGTAGCTACCGAGGGCCGGCGCTCCACGGCACGCGCGGGGGGGCGTTGCCACCACGAGCGTGATACCTCTGGGGCATCTTGATGCCTCAGAGGTATCACGCTCAACGCACTGACCCGCCCTGGCCGGACGGCGCTGTCACCCCGCGTCGCCGAGCGGACGACGCGCTCGCGCTGCCCCGGGCGGATGTGGGCATCGCGATCGGCGCCAGCACCGACGTCGCGGCTCGGGGCACGCTAGCGTGATTGTCGTGCGAGGTCTGGCGGAGATGTCGCCTGTCGCCGTCGCGGACGACGGCTGCGCCAGTGTCGTCGCCGGCCGACACCCGCGCCGCCGACCCGGAGGTCAAGCAGCTCGCCGGGCAGATCAGGACCGCGCAGGCGCCGGAGATTGCCACCATGACATGGACAAGCTCAAGGCCGCCTCGGGTGGGGACTTCGACAAGCAGTTCCTGGCCATGATGATCGCCCACCATGAGGGCGCTGTCACCATGACAGGGAGGATGAGCGGCGAGGTGGTCCGTCCGACGGTTCTGCCGGTCGCCTGAGCACCGCCCCGGGGGTGATGAAAGGCTTGACCCATGAGCTCCGTACGGCACGACGCACCGACCGACTCCACCACCCCGCCCAGTCCCGACGACGAGGGGACCGCCTTCGCGGATCTCGGGCTGCGCGCCGAGCTGCTGGGCGCGCTCTCCGCCCTCGGCTACGAGGAGCCCACGCCGATCCAGCGGGAGGCGATCCCTCCGCTGCTCGGCGGCCGGGATCTGCTGGGTCAGGCGGCGACGGGTACCGGCAAGACGGCGGCCTTCGCGCTGCCACTGCTGCAGCGGATGCCCGACGACCGGACCGGTGGCGACCCCGTGGCGCTGGTGCTGGTGCCCACCCGGGAGCTCGCGGTGCAGGTGTCGGAGGCGTTCCACCGGTACGGCAAGGACCTCGGCGCCAGGGTGCTGCCGATCTACGGCGGGCAGCCGATCGGCCGGCAACTGCGAACGCTCGACGCCGGGGTGGACGTGGTGGTCGCCACACCGGGGCGGGCCCTCGATCACATCGCCCGTGGCACGCTGCGACTCGGCGGCCTGGCGACGGTGGTGCTGGACGAGGCCGACGAGATGCTCGACATGGGCTTCGCCGAGGACATCGAGGCGATCCTCGAACACGCGCCGGAGCGGCGTCAGACGGTCCTCTTCTCGGCCACCATGCCGTCGCGGATCGACGGGATGGCCCGGCAGCACCTCACCGACCCGGTACGCATCCAGATCGGCCGGGAACAGACCGTGGCCGGCGAGGCGCCCCGGGTACGGCAGAGCGCGTACATCGTCAACCGGGCGCACAAGCCCGCGGCGCTGGGCCGGGTGCTGGACGTGGAGTCCCCCACCGCGGCGATCGTCTTCTGCCGCAGTCGGGAGGAGGTCGACCGGCTCACCGAGACCATGAACGGGCGCGGCTATCGCGCCGAGGCGCTGCACGGCGGAATGAGCCAGGAGCAGCGGGACCGGGTGATGGGTCGGCTGCGCGCTGGCACCGCCGACCTGCTGGTGGCGACCGATGTGGCGGCCCGCGGCCTGGACATCGAGCAGCTCACCCACGTGGTCAACTACGACGTGCCGTCCGCCCCGGAGTCGTACGTGCACCGGATCGGCCGGGTCGGTCGGGCCGGCCGTGAGGGCGTGGCGATCACCCTCGCCGAGCCGCGTGAGCACCGGATGCTCAAGACCATCGAGCGGGTGACCGGCCAGCGGATCACCATAGACAAGATCCCCACGGTCGCCGACCTGCGGACCCGCCGGCTGGAGCTGACCCAGGCCGCCCTGCGGGAGAGCCTGCTCGAGGACGACCTGGATCCGTTCCGGGTGATCGTGGAGACGCTGACCGACGAGTTCGACATCATGGAGGTCGCGCTCGCGGCGGTGAAGCTGGCCCACGAGGCGGCGGGCCCGACCACCGAGGACGAGCAGGAGATCCCGCAGGTCGCGGTCCGCGCCGCTCGGGAGGGCCGACCGGACTCGGACCGGCGCGGCGCCGACCGCCGGGGTGGCGGCGGGCGGCCGCGCTCAGGCACGACGCAGGTCTTCGTGGGGCTGGGCCGGCGCGCCGGCGTCCGGCCGCAGGACCTGGTCGGTGCGATCACCGGGGAGACCGGGATTAGCGGCCGGGACATCGGATCGATCGAGATCGCCGACCGGTTCTCGCTGGTCGAGGTGCCGCAGGGTATCGCCGACGAGGTCATCGCGGGGCTGCGCGGCAGCACCATCAAGGGGCGCAAGGCGACGGTACGCCGGGACCGCGGCGGCGAAGGCCGCTGACCGAGCCGACGACGGCGGGAGGGGGCGTCCGCCAGCTGGCGGACGCCCCCTCCTCCCTGATCGGCTCAGGCCGCCGCGAGCGTCGGCCCGTCGAGCGTGTCCACCTCGACCGGGCGCAGCGCCAGGGCGAGCACGTCGCCACGTCGGCCAGGGTGTGCACCGTCAGCGCCTCGCGTACCCCAGCGGGCAGGTCGTCGAGGTCCGGCTCGTTACGGGCCGGGATGATCACCTCGGTGAGGCCGGCCCGGTGCGCGGCGAGCAGCTTCTGCTTCACGCCACCGATCGGCAGCACCCGCCCGGAGAGGGTCACCTCGCCGGTCATCCCGAACTCGGGACGTACCGGGCGTCCGGTGACCAGGGACGCCAGCGCTGTCACCATGGTGATGCCGGCGCTCGGGCCGTCCTTGGGCACCGCGCCCGCCGGGACGTGCAGGTGGATCCGCCGCCCGGCCAGGGCGTTCGGGTCGATGCCGAGCCGGCGGCCGTTGGAGCGCAGGTACGACAGCGCGATGTGCGCCGACTCCTTCATCACGTCGCCGAGCTGACCGGTCAGGGTCAGCCCCGGCTCCCCCTCCATGCTGGTCGCCTCGATGAAGAGCACGTCGCCGCCCGCCCCGGTGACCGCCAGGCCGGTGGCCACCCCGGGCACGGCGGTCCGCTCCGCCGACTCCGGCGTGAACTTCGGCCGACCCAGGTAGCGGGCCAGGTTGTCGGTGTCGACGTGGACCGGCGCGGGGTCGGACGCCAGCGTGACGGCCACCTTGCGCAGGATCTTCGCCAGGGCCCGCTCCAGCTGCCGGACGCCGGCCTCCCGGGTGTACTCCCCCGCGATCCTGGCGAGGGCGTCGTCGCCGACCGACACCTCGTCGGCGGTCAGCCCGGCCCGCTCCCGCTGCCGCGGCAGCAGGTGGTCCCGGGCGATGGCGACCTTCTCCTCCTCGGTGTAGCCGTCCAGGGTGACCAGCTCCATCCGGTCCAGCAGCGGGCCGGGGACGCTCTCCACCACGTTCGCGGTGGCCAGGAAGAGCACGTCGGACAGGTCGAGGTCGACCTCGAGGTAGTGGTCGCGGAACGTGTGGTTCTGCGCCGGGTCGAGCACCTCCAGCAGGGCGGCGGCCGGGTCACCGGCGTAGCCGGCGGCCAGCTTGTCCACCTCGTCGAGGAGCACGACCGGGTTCATCGAGCCGGCCTCGCGCAACGCCCGGACGATCCGACCGGGCAGCGCGCCGACGTAGGTGCGCCGGTGACCGCGGATCTCGGCCTCGTCCCGGACGCCGCCGAGCGAGACCCGGACGAAGTTGCGGCCGAGCGCCCGGGGCGACGGACTCGCCGAGGCTGGTCTTGCCGACGCCGGGAGGCCCGGCGAGGGCCAGCACCGCCCCGGAGCCACGCCCGCCGACGACGCCGAGGTTGCGCTCGGCCCGCCGGTTGCGCACCGCCAGGTATTCCAGGATGCGGTCCTTCACGTCGGCCAGGCCGGCGTGGTCGGCGTCGAGCACCGCGCGGGCCGCGGCCAGGTCGGTGTTGTCCTGGGTACGCGTGGTCCACGGCATCTCCAGCACCGTGTCGAGCCAGGTACGGATCCAGCCCGCCTCCGGGGAGGCGTCGCTGGACCGCTCGAGCTTGCCGACCTCGCGCAGCGCCGCCTCGCGTACCTTCTCCGGCAGCTCGGCGGCCTCGACCCGGGCCCGGTAGTCGGCGGAGCCGTCCGGCTCGTCCTCGCCCAGCTCCTTGCGGATCGCGGCGAGCTGCTGGCGGAGCAGGAACTCGCGCTGGGACTTCTCCAGCCCCTCGCGCACGTCGGTGTTGATCTGCTCGGTGACCTCCTGCTCGGCGAGGTGCTCGCGGACCCAGCCGACGAGCAGCTCCAGCCGGGCGGTGACGTCCGGCGCGGCCAGCAGCTCGGTCTTCTGGGCCAGGCTGAGCCAGGAGACGTAGCCGGCTGAGTCGGCCAGCTCGGAGAGGTCGGTCATCCGGTCGATCGCGTCGATGACCTGCCAGGCGCCCCGCTGCTGCAGCACGGAGGTCATCAGGGCCTTGTACTCGCGGGCCAGCTCCCGGGCCCGGCCGGCCGGGGCGGGTTCGTCGAGTTCGGTTGCCTCGACCCAGAGGGCGGCGCCGGGGCCGGGCACGCCGGAGCCGATCCGGGCCCGGGACAGGCCGCGCACCACGGCGGCGGGCTCGCCGCTGGGCAGCCGGCCGACCTTCTCGATGGTGGCGACCGCGCCGATCGGGCCGTACTCGCCGTCGATCCGGGGCACGGCGAGCAGCTTGCGGTCGCCGGTTGCCCGGGCCGCGTCGACCGCGGCCTGGGTGCTCGGGTCCAGGGTCACCGGGATGACCATGCCGGGCAGCAGGACGGCGTCGGTCAGGGGAAGTACCGGAAGAGTTGCCATCGAACACCTGCCATCACGTCTAGTTGAGCGTGTACCACTCAAGTAACAAGCCGTTCCCCTTGTTCCAGCCTGTGACCCAGGACACAGCCGGCGGGTCACGACACCTCGCGACGACCAACTCGGGCCGCCGGCAATTTCCTTCGTCCGAAGGGTTTCTCCGGTAGATAACGCGACCCGCCGGAATGGAAACGACGGTTATTGTTGCGATATAGCCCGGCGATAGGCCAAACTCTTAGCCACACCCCGCCCGACACAGGGAGTAATTGGCGATGGCAAGGAAAGTAATCACCGTTCTGACCGACGACCTCGATGGCGGAAAGGCCGATCGCACGGTCGAGTTCAGCCTGGACGGCGTGGCGTACACCATCGACGTCTCCGACGAGAACGCGGGCGTCCTGCGTAAGGCCCTGGACCCGTACATCAGCGCTGGCCGGCGAGTCGGCCGGGGGCCCATCGACGCCGGTCGGGCCACCCGCCGGCCCGGTCGACCCGCCGTGTCGGGAATGGACCGCGAGCAGAACCGCGCCATCCGGGAATGGGCCACCAAGAACGGCTACGAGATTTCCGAGCGCGGACGGATCCCGGTCTCGGTGGTCGAGGCGTACAAGAACCGCTGAGCGGGACACCCGGGCTCACCATCGGGCGCGCCGGGGTCACGCTGGGAAATCGGCGGTGACCCCGGGGCGCTCATTTCCCGGGTCGTTCGCAATTTTCACCCCGAGGCGGTGGGCACCGACCGACCCACCGCCGGCGCAACGGCGCCCACCGTCATTCGCCGGTCGCGCCGTCGACGAGCTGCCGGGCGACGTCCAGCTGCCCGACGTGCCGGGCGTACTCCTGCAGCAGGTGGAACAGGATGCGGCCGAGGGTCGGCGCCTCCCGCGCCGTGCGGAACCGTCCGCCGAGCCGGCCCGGGGCGTTCCCGCGCTGGTCTGACGGGCGAGCCGGGGCGACGGACCGGGATCACCCGAAAGCTGACGGGGCCGCCCGGGAGGATGCACCCCCGGGCCGCCCTGTCAGCCTCGGTCCGCCGGCGTCAGTTGACCTCGATCCGCACCACGTCGAAGGCCGGGGTCTGGTTGGCCCGCTCCATCATCGGGACGCGGTGCGAGCCGTCACCGGCCCAGACGGCACACTGCGCCGTGCCGGACTGCGGCAGGCCGGGGATCTGGATGGTGACCTCGTCGGCCTGGCCACTGCCCCCGCCGTCCTCGGTCGCCACGAAGAAGGCCGGCACGTCCTGCGGGTTCGACGGGGCCTCGGAGGTGCTCTGCAGCATCCGGCACGCGGTGTGGAAGTGGCCCCGGACCAGCCCCTGGTCGTTGAGCAGCGAGCTCTCCACGTAGTAGCCGCCCTGACCGGCCGCGAGGAACCGGTCCCGGATCAGGTTCCGGGTGGACACCTTCAGGGTGAACGCCTGGTTGGGCTGGACCTGATTCGGAAACTGCGTGATCAGCAGCGAGGGGTTCTGGGCCGCCGCGCCGACCTCGCCGAAGGCGGTGCTGACGCACCGGTTACCGGCCTGGAAACCGTCGTGCGGCTGCAGCTTGCTGTTGCCGCAGTCCTTCGCGAGAACACCCAGCCCGTTGCCGTTGTTGTTGCCACCGTTGTTGTTGCCACCATTGGCGCCGCCGTTGTTCCCGCCGTTGTTGCCGGGGGTGGCGCTGCCGTTGTTGCCGGGGGTGGCGCCGCCGTTGTTGCCACCGTTGTTGTTGCCGGCGGCCAGGCTGCACTGCGCGAGCTGGTCGAGGCCCTGCGGACGCTGGGCGACCCGGCCGATCGCGGTCGCGATCCGGTTCAAGGTCGCCTTCCGCTTGTCGGCGAGCGGGCGCAGGATCGCGTTGTTGATGAAGGCGCCGCCGTTGCGGCCCTCCGCGGCGAGCCGGCGGTTGGCCTCGTCGATCTGCGTCTTCAGCAGGGCGACGTTCCGGTCCACCTCGGCCTTCGCCTGGTCGGGGACCTGCCCAAGCTTGGCGGTCACATCGGGGCAGACAACCGTCGAGCCGGCCTCGGCCGCGCCACCGGCGTTGGTCTGCTGACACTCGGCGACCGACATCTGCCCGTCACCCCAGTGGTTGCGCACCCAGCGGCCGTTCTGCCACGTCTTGGTGGTGCTGCCACGGCCGCTCGGCGAGGTGGAGCCGGGGCTGGGTGCCACACACGCCACCGAGGCCGCGCGGGTACGCGGGCCCGTCCGCCGGTCGTTCGCCGACGAGATCTGGGTCACGGCGACGATCCCGCCGAAGACCGCGAGCGTGCCGACCACGGCCAGCAGACGCTTGCTCCGCGCGTTACCGGATGACCGGCGCGCCCGTGTGGACCTGCGCATCGAATTGCTCTCCTTCTCGATCCGGTGGTTGACTCGTGACCTCGGCGGACCGACGGAATTCGGGTGGGACGCCGCGGCGAGGATCACTGCGACGGTCCGGTCGCACGTCGATGGCCGACGATGCCCTTTCCGCACCGTCCCCCACGCCTGCTGACGCGGGCGGGAAGATCCTGTCCATTCGCGCAGGAGTACGGAGCGGCGGCAGCGAAGGTTCAAACCGGATTCGAAATCGGGGGAAGAGCCCGCAGGGCCTGGTCAAACCGGGGCGGCCGCCGACCATCGGCCCGGGTCCCCAAAGATGTCGGTCGACCGGATGGCCGGTGGGCGGCCGGTGGGCTCAGTCGGCGCAGAGGTGGTCGAAGGCGAAGCCGCCCTCGAACTCGTCGCGCCGCGACGCCAGCTCGACGATGTCCCGGCGCAACTGCTCCCGGGCGACCAGGACGGGCTGGTCGCCGTCCAGCCGGCGCAGCCGCTCGCCCAACGCCAGGGCGGCCAGGTCCTCGGCCAGCCGGGCCGGGTCCACGCCACAGGCGAAGTGGTGCTCCCAGAGGCGCACCCGCTCCACCAGGCACCGGCCCGGGCTGACCTCGACCCAGCTCCAGCCCTCGGCCGGGCCGTTCTTCCACCGCACATGCAGTCCCCGGACGATCGGGTCCACCAGCTGCCGCGACACGTACGCCTCGACGGCGACGGCCCGGGCGAGCGCACCGAGGTCGTTGACGTGACCGCTGCGGCCGTCCGGCAGCCGGCCGATGATGTCGCGGAATCCGACCGGCGCGGCGTCCACGGGGTCGGTCGGCTCCGGCTCGACCGGGGTCGCCGCAGCGTAGCCGCGGGCGTCAATGACGTACTCGACGATCCGCCGCCCGTGGTCCCCGGGGCGCAGGGTCGGCGACTCGATCCGCAGCACCTCCAGGCCGACCGCCGCGCAGACTGCGTTCTTCATCCGCTCGGCGCGCTGCGCCGGGGAGCCGGCCACCGGCGGCGGTCCGACTTTCACCGCGAACACGGGCAGGCCGGTGCCCGCGGCGCAGACGACATGGTCGAAGCCCTCGCGGATCGCCGAACTCCACTGGTTGCCGGTGATCCCCGGCGGACGTCGATGCACCAGCTCGCTGAGCCGCCGGGTCGCGTGCACGACGTGGCCACCGCGGGTGAGGTCCGGTTCCCGGCCGGTCTCGGCGATGATCGGACGCAGCCAGGGGCCGTCGTCCCTGCCGGTGCTCGTCATCTGCCTGATCCATCCGTCGGCCGTCTCGACCGGCCCGAGTCTAGGCCGTCGATCATGGTTGCCACCTCGGCGGTGCGGTCCGGACCAACTCGCCGGTCCGGACGCACCCGGTCGGGCAGATCACTCGGCGCCCATCACCAGACCCTCGATGGTGTGCTTCTGCCGAATCGGGACGAGCGTGTCGACCACCGGGCAGGGCAGATGTGCGGCCACCAGCTCCGGCAGGCTCTCCCGGTAGCCGCGGGTGACCGCCATGTCGTGGTGGGCGGCGTTGCCGGCGCCGGGCGCGTCGACGCCGAGGACCAGCACCGGTCGGGCGAGCGACGACACGTTGGCGGTGCCCCGGTGGACCGTCAACGCCGAGCGCGCCGAGATGTCGCCACGCTGCGGATACTTGCGCACCGCGCGTCGCTGGTACCGCTCGTACCGCTGTTTCGGCGGGAACATCCCGTGGTCGAAGTCGGCGCCCTCGTCCCACTGGGTGCCGGGGGCGATCTCGAACGGTCCCATCTCCTCGACCGTGTCCACCGTGGTCAGGTTGAACGCCAGCGAGGTCAGCCGCCGCTGTCGCCGGGTCTCCTCGGGCATCGGGAAGTCCCGGTGCCAGGGCTGCGGTACCGCGCCGGGGAAGGGGATGTCGAAGCCAAGCTCGACGATCTCGTAGTCGGGGCCGAGCACCGCCCGGCAGACCGACACCACCCACGGGTGGGTGACCAGGTCGACGAAGCCGCGTAGCTGCTCGGGGTGCATCTCGACGTACCACCGCTGCGGCCCCCGCCCGACGGCGCCGTCGGGACGGGACCGGGCCTCTCGGAACGCGTTGTCGATGTCCTCACCCACCCGGTCCACCCAGTCCGTGGTGAACGCCCCCCGGCAGGCGGTGATGCCGTCCCGGTAGAGGTCGCCGAGCGCGTCGACCGGGGTCTCGTCATCCGGGGGGACGGCCAGGGCGTCAAACGCGGCGGGTGTCGGGTATGGACCGGGACGCGCTGTCATCTCGCCTCCTCGTCAGGGAACGAGGCGAGTATTACAACGTTGTAGAGGCGGTGGCAAGAGGCGTCCCGGCCAACCGGACGTGGCGGCGCGGGTGGACCGGCCGTCGGGCGACACACCATAGTCAGGGATGGGCCGGGCGGGTGGGAACTCGGGGTCGACGGCCACCACGTCA
>JAEVHO010000178.1 GCA_016802835.1 Micromonospora sp. ATA32
CTCGATCGGCTACCACCGCACCAACGGTGCAACCAACATCGCCGAAGCCACCCGACGCGCCAACCACCGCCCACACGACCTCATCGACGCCGTGACCAGAGTGAACCCGACTACGCAATAGGCCCTGGGCGACGTGAGGCTGGTTAGGGGCATGGCCAGTCGCTGGGTGAGTGGCCAAATTGCCGGCATTGGTCCGACTCGCGAAACAGATGGACTGCATGTCCTATGAGCCCGTGCGAGCCCACCGGATTTGGTGGCTAACGGTGATAGGTGAGTCGACCTGATTGGGCTGGCCGCTGAAGATCGTCATCCCGGCGCGCGATGCCGGCGGGGCGTCGGCGATGCTGTGCGCGTGGAGTACGTGTCCAGAGTGTCGCGACCGCCGCTGGACGGGCTGATCGACGACCTTTACTACCTGGAGGGTGCGCCGCCGTACGCCCGGCTGACGCTGCCGCCGATGCCGGCGGCGTTGCTCATCGTCAACCTCGGGGCGCCGTTCCGCATCCGCGCCGGCACCGACATCGAGACGGCCGAGTACGCCGACGGCTGCGTGGTCACCACGCACCCGCGCGTTGGAGTTCGGCTACCCACTCCGGACCCGGTCCGTCGGCGTGCACTTCAAGCCGTGGGGGCTGGCGCCGTTCCTGCCGATGCCCGCGGCCGAGCTGTGTGACCGGCCGGTGACGGTAGAGCAGGTTTGGGGCCGGCCCGCCATTGCTGAGCTGCGAGACCGGCTGGCCACGGCGGACGGACCGCACGAGATGCTGACGCTGCTCGAGGAGGAGCTGATGCGACGGCTGTGCGAGACCGCCGGCCTGGGGCTGGTCAGCCATACGAGCAGCGTCATCGCGGCGACCAGCGGTGCGGTGGCGATTGGCGACCTGAGCGTGGCAGCCGGTGTCAGCAGCACTCATCTGGCACAGCGGTTCAAGGAGCTCATCGGCGTCACGCCGAAGCGGCTGGCCCGCACCTACCGCTTCGCCGCCACCGTGTTCGCGATCAACCCCGCCGTTCCGATCGACTGGGGCGACCTCGCCGGTGGCGCAGGCTACTTCGACCAGGCCCACTTCGGCCACGAGTTCCGGGCGTTCACCGGGCTCACGCCGACCCGGTACGTCGAAGTCCGGCGGCGGTTCCTGCGCGAACATCCCGGCCACGCGCTGGACGGCTGGCCGCTGCCGGCGGATTGATTTCTTACAAGAGCGACAGCTCACGACACGCTAATTTAGGGGCATCCCAAAGCAGAGGAGAGCCCCGTGGGCAAGGTGGTCATGTACAGCTCGGTGTCGGTGGACGGCTTCGTCGCGGACGAGAATGACCAGCCCGGACCGCTGTTCGAATGGTTGTCCAGCGGTGACTTCCCGTTGGACGAGAGCGGCGAGGTGAAGGTGTCGCAGACGTCCTACGATTACACCCGGCCGTACTGGGACCAGATCGGGGCGACAATCGTCGGCCGCCACGTCTTCGACATGACGGACGGCTGGGACGGGAAGCCTCCGGGCGGGATCGACCACGTGGTCGTCGTGACGCACCGGCCGGAGCCCGAGGGCTGGGACCCCGAGGCGCCGTTTCACTTCGTCGACGGCGTCGAGGCAGCCGTGGCCAAGGCGCAGGAGCTTGCGGGTGACCGCATGGTCGAGGTCGCCGCTGGCGACGTCGGTGGCCAGGTGCTTGCCGCGGGCCTGATCGACGAGGTGCGCATGGACGTCGTGCCCGTCGTGTTCGGGTCCGGCAAGCGCTACTTCGGGTCGGTCGACGCGCAGCACCTGTTGGAGGATCCTGACGTGGTGATTCAGGGCAACCGGGTGCTTCACCTGCGCTATCGGGTGCGCCGTTGACCGATCTGAGCGGTACGCGAAGAAGTCCACTGCGAACGGTGACACAAGATCGGGCCTCCGGCTGCGTTTGCGCATCGCTGTCCCTGGTCGGGCAGCCGACGCCGATCCGCCCCAGCACCTCACCTGCGGCAAGTTCAACTCAAGATCACTGGTTGCCGGTTTCCGTCGTCTCTTGGTGCCGACCCCCCTCCCTTGTCCGAACACCGACGCCGCTTCGCTGTCGGCCTGGTCGCTCGGTCAGTTGCATGAGCCGATGGTCGCTGCCCGTTGCGGAAGTCGGCTGACTCGGCTGGCGGAGGTGGCGGCGGCCCGCAGACGGATGATCTCGTCGTGTTGAGCGGCGAGTCGCGCGAGGGTCTGGAACTCGGTGAAACTCGACGTTGTTCCCGGGAGGTCCACACGCCCGCGTCCTCCCGTCCATGCCCGCATGAGTCGTCCGAGAGTACTGCAATGGGTAGGCACGCCGGCATCCAGCAACGTCGTGCGTCCGCGGCATGATCACGTGCGCGCACATCGGCAATAGAGGATGCGGGAGTCGGCGGCCATGACCCTGGTGGTTGAGGTCGACCGGTGTTCGGGGGCCGAGTCGAATGGCTCCTGGCCACGAGTGGGACCACGCGAGATGACCAGACCACCGCATGAGGGGCGTGGGGTCTACCGATGCCTGGCTGTGGCCAGCCGTCCGGCTGTATTGGCGATGCGGGGAATGCCCAGCATGACCGTGCGTTGCTGGACACCCGCAACGTGATCCTGACGCTGGCCCGGATCCGGACCACCCTGGCGACGGGCGGGATCCGGTCCAAGGACGCCGCGGCCGACTTCGTCCTCGACCGCCTGCCAGCCGCACCGCCCGGTGCTGGCCGACGACGCCCGGGCGATCTATCGCGGGCTCGCCGCCGAGACCTGGGACGCGCTGCGGGACCGGGTCCGCCGCCACGCCGACCACCAGATCGCGGAGATCGAGCGGCCGGCGGCGGACCCGTGACCCGGGCTACCGCTCGTCGAGCAGGTCGCGCAGCTCACGCAACGCTTCGCGGAGCCGGTCGGCAAACGTGTACATCATGCCGCCGACCGGGCGCGGGGTGCTGAGGTACAGGTTGAACCGGTCCGGCAGCAGCACGTACGCGATCCCGATGCAGCGACTGCTGGTGGCCCCGAACCCGAAGTAGCGGATGCTGGTCGACGGCGCCGAGCTGGTGCTCAGGTAGTCGTCGCGCATCGTGAGCCACCCCGGCGTCTCGTACAGCCGGGACGACTCGGGCACGCCGAGCGCCGCCCCACGCCGCTTTTGGATCAGCTGCAGCTCCCACAGGTGCTGCTCCGGTGCCGCACCGGCCTGGCACTGCTTCGCCCGTTCGACATGCTTGTCGGCCGCGGCCCGGAACGCCGCCCGCCGCTCGTCGGGTGACGCGGCGGGGTCGTCCATCGTGGACGCGAACCGCAGCACCTCGGGCGTGACGACGCGCATCGCCTCGGTCCGCCCCCGCAGGTACTGGCGGGTGGCGATGGACTCGTACGTGGCGCCGATGAAGCCCTTGGCCCGCTTGTGCGCGAGCTGGTATGCCACCTGCACGAACGCGTCCGGCGACATCCGCAGCCGCTTGACCTCGTCCACCCCGAACTCGTCGAAGGACAGGGTCACGGTGGCGGTGTCCGCGCCGTATTGGGCGAACGACCGTGCCGCGGCGGCGATGTCGGCCCGCAGCGCGTCGTCGAGCACGAACGTGACCGGCTCGATCGCCGGCACCCCCTGCGCCGCCGCACCCGACTGCGCGGCGTGCTCCTCGGGCGACGCGGCGAGCATCGCGTCGACGAAGCTGAGGATGGTGGTGCCGTCCAGCCCACAGTGCTCGACGTTGATGCCGGCCGTGCCGTCGGCGAACACGATGAGCGACACCGCCTTGTCGAACCACCGGTTGCCGCTGTCGCCGTGCAGCAACTGGTCGCAGGCCGCCAGGTCGTCGGCCGGCGTCAGGTCCTCTAGGCACACGCAGAACAGCGCCGTCTCGATGGTGTCCAACGCCGCGCGTTACCGGGATCCAGTGCCGCCAGCCGGTCCCTGGCCGCCGCCCGACTCGGCCCGGGCCATCGTGGTGAGATGACCGGCCGCGGTGGCCGTCGCGGCCCGCGCGGCACCGGCCTTCTGCACCTCACGCAGGCCGGCCGCCAGGTCGTCGAGGGAGTACGGGCGCCCGTCCGGACCGACCACGTCCATCCGGAACGCGTTGCCGCGCTGAAACACCACGGTGTGCCGCGCCGTCGACGGGCCCGGCATCTCGTCGCTGTACGGCGCTCGGACGGTGTCCTGCACCGGCCCCGGGATGCGGGTGGTCGAGAACAGGAACTTGTTCTGCTCCATCGACAACGGCTGCCCGCGCGTCACGATCGGCGGGATGCGCTCGTCGTCGAGCTGGGTCTTGTAGTTCACGGCGGCGGCGATGAGCCTCGCCGCGCGCTCCACCTGCGGCTCGGCGAACCCGCGCAACGGCGTGTCGCGGAACAGGAAGATGAAGTTGGCGTTCAACGCGATCCGGTCCCGGCGACCGAGATAGCGCGCCGGCCAGAACGTGTCCAACCAGCTGTGCGTGGCCGGATCCGTATTGTACCGCACCAGATCGGCGTGCAGCTTCGGCCCCGGACCGTCGGCCCGCCCGAACTCCTGCACCGCGGCCTCGGTGTCGGCGAACTCTTCCTCCGTCAGCAGCGGCGCAGACCACTCGAGGAACCGGGCGCAGGTGTCCTCCAGCGCGGGCAACGGCACCCGCGGCAGCGTGTCCTCGTTTTCGAACGTGCTCACTCGGTCTCCTGGAGTTCGCTGCTCATCGGGCGGCCTTCTGGGTCAGTGACTGGTCAACGTCAAAGGTCAAGGGGTCGGGAGTGCCGATGGGCCGGGAAACGTAGAGCTGAGCGTACAACCAGCCGTCGGTCTCCAGACCCTCCGGATCAACGCCGGCGGCGGACATCGTCTCCAGCACCTGCCGCTGTTCCCGGTCGGACGCGAAACGGCGCTGCCGGAACGTCCGGTCCACCCGCACCGTGTCGTAACCGAGGGCCGCGAGGCTGTCGGCGATCGGTTCGAACGGGAACATCCGCAGCGCGAAATGCGCCATCCACGGCAGCCGGTCCCGGCGGGAGTCGACCACGCGCACGAGCGTCCGGCCGGTGACGTAGCCGAGGCATCCGGTGGAGATCACGATGTCGGCACCGGCGAACAGGGCGCGCTGCCGCCCCGTGGGTTCGCGCGCCTCTAGGTCGGCCTGCACGGCGTCGTCGAGGAACCCGGCCGCCGATGCGTACCCCAGCGCCGGCCGGGACACGTCCAGCCCCACGAACCGGGCCGGGGACCGGTGCGCCCGGACCAGCTCACGATCGCGCTCCAGCAGCGCTTGCCGGGTGCACTCGGCGCCGGCGTAGCGGTCGTACAGGTCGTCCATGGTGGCGTCGCAGCGCAGCAGCGCCGCGTTGACGCCGTAGGAGCAGCCGACGTCAACGACGGTCGGGACGGCCACCTGCCGCGATTGGCGGTACTGCCCGATGATTTGCTGGAAATAGGGCTTGGCGAGTTGGGGAATGTAATAGTCGAGCTCACGCAGGGTGGTGAAATAGGCGCGGGGATCGGGTTGCGTGTAGATGCCGTCGAGGGAAACTTTTCCGGTCCGGTCGAAACGCACGGGGGCGGCTCCTCGCGATTACTAGTCCAGCAACTGGTCGACTCGCACGGCATTGCGCTCGGCGTCGCGGTGCGCGGGCAGGACCCGGCCGAACAGCTGCCGCGTACGGGCGACGCTGCCCATCACGCCGGGGCGTTCGGAGTAGGCGAAGATCGCTGAGTGCCGGGCGGTGGCGCCGCGCACCGCGCTCACCCGGTGCAGCGCGTACCGGCCCTTGAACAGCTGGAGGTCACCGGGGCGCAGGGTCAGTGCCCGCACCGGCGAGCGGTCGGCGCCGGTGAGCACCGAACGGACGGCGCCGAAGTTCTCCGCGCCCGCCGAACGGATGTTCGGGCAGTACTCGAAGACGCCGCCCTCCTCCGGCTCCTGGGTCAGCATGCTGACGGTGAACTCGTTGGTGTCGAAGTGCCACGGGTGCTCCATGCCGGGCTGAACGACGTTGAGCACCAGGCCGGACAGCGGGTCGGCGAGCTCGTGCAGCTCCGGGAGTTCGAAGCAGGCGGCGACGAAGCGCACGAACGACGGGTCGGTGTAGAGCCGGTGGATGACACTGTCGGTGGGGATCCGGTCGCGCGGGACGAAGGCGTTGCCGCGCTGCATGACGATGCGGCCCGGGTGCTCGGCCGGCAGGTCGTCGTCGAACGCGATGTTGTAGACGTTGGTCTCCTCAACGTCGTAGTACGCCAGCGGGGCGGCCCCGGCGCCTTCCCGCCGCAGCGCCTCCCAGCTGCTCGGCAGAATGAACTCCGGCAGCACGCTGCACCCGAGTTCGCGCAGTTCGGTGCGCGTTCGGGAAACGACGCGTTCCCATGCGTCGCTTCCCGGGTCGGCCAGTGGATAGCGCGCGGTGTCCACGATATTCATTTGGACGGATCCCTTCTTCAATGGTGGCGGCATGAAGAAATGCGGAATCCTAACAAGATTCACCGGCGTCTAGCCCCATGTTGGTTACATTGTTCACAGCGCCGCGGCCGGAGCGCGGCCCGCTGGACCAGCCCAACTACTGGTAGTCCGCCCCGGGGCCGGCCGACGGTCATGGCGCGTCCCGTCGTGCGGCCGAGGCGCTACGGGCGGCGTCCGAACAGGCCCGGAACGTCGTGCTGAGCACCGTCTCCCCGGCCCGGGTCAGCTCACCGCGCAGGAACACGGTGCCGCGACCGCGACGGGTCGTCGACACGGCGGTGTCCAGCACGCTCAGCACCCCGGCCAGCTCGTCGCCGGCCCGCACCGGTGCCAGCCATCGCAATCATCGTCGATGACAGCCGAACGCCCTCGTACACGGTGATCGCCGACCAGGACGGCAAGGCGTGCGTGTGCACGACGCTGCCTGCGGCGCAAAAGCGGTGACCCGTTAGCGCCGATTCTCGCGTCATGTGTCGCACCAGCTCTCTACGCGGTGTCCGCTCATCGGCAGAGTCGCTCGTCGTGGTCGCTACGTTCCGGAGGCCATGTAGGCGGCGAGGATGTAGTTGGGGTGCCGGTCGAGGTTCTTGCGGGCGCGGTCGTAGCGCATAGTGGTGCGAGGGTCGGCGTGACGGGCGGCGATCTGCACGTCGCGCAGGCTCACGCCGGCGTCGAGCATGGTGGTGACGAAGGTGTGTCGCAGCATGTGTGGGTGCATCCTCGGCATCCGGATCCCGGCGCTGGTGGCGAGGTGCTTGAGCCGGCGGGTTGCCGCGTGCCGGTCCATCCGCACGCCGAGGGTGTTGCGCAGGATCGGGCCATCGAGGCGGCCGTCGACCGCACGGTCCACGGCCCTGGCCACCGCTGGCGGCAGCGGGAGGAGGACGACTTTGCCGCCCTTGCCACGGACCCGCAGGACGCGGTGGCCGTGTTCCTCGCCGAGGTCGCCGATGTTGGCGCCGCAGGCTTCGAAGATCCGCAGCCCGAGCAGGCCGAGCATGGCGATCAGCGCGAAGTCGTTCGGGTTGGCCGACTGCCGTGCGGTGGTGATCAGCGCTTCGCACTGTAGGTGTCCCAGCCCGAGGGCCGGTGATCCCGGTGGCACCACCGGTCTGCGGACGTAGTCGGCTGGTGAGTGCGGCAGGATGCCGTCGATGACGCAGACGCGGTAGAAGCCGACCACCACCGACAGGCGGCGGGAGACGGTCGAGGGCTGGAAGCGGCGTACGTCCTGGAGCCAGCGCACGTACCGCTCGATCTCCACGCGAGCAACCGACAGCGGATCCAGCTCCTGGTTGGTGCACCAGGCCAGGAAGACGCGCAGGTCGGACTCGGTGTGCAGCCGCGAGTCACCCCGGTACCGACCAAGATAGGCAGAAACCGCCGCACGGAGAACGACACGATCAGGAGAGACGACACCAGGACCGGAGATGGGAGAGGTAGTCATACCTCACGGTGTGTCACATGCGCAGTCGGTGCCAACGCCCTCCAAGCGGCAGATCCGGACGACGGTCAGCTGACGATTCGCCCGATCCGCCCCGTACGACGCGCGAACGGTGCCACGATGCCGGCAGGGCGTGCCGGCGGTGGCCGCCCCCAGTCGAGAGGGGTCGACGTGAGCACCGTCCCGCCGGGCACGCCCTGCTGGGCCGACCTGGCCACCCCGGATCTCGCCGACGCGCGGCGCTTCTACCCGGAGCTGTTCGGCTGGACCGGGCGGATCACGCCGGAGCCCGAGGCGGGCGGCTACACCGTCTTCCTCCTCGAGGGCAGGGCGGTGGCCGGGGCCGGCCCGCCGGCCATCCCGGACCAGGTGCCGATCAGGTCGATGTACGTCGCGACCGACGACGCAGACCTGGTGGCCGGCCGGGTCGAGCGGGCCGGCCGGCAGGTGGTGTTGCCGCCGTTCGAGGTCTTCGACCGGGGGCGGATGGCGGTCTTCGCCGACCCGGCCGGCGCCTCGTTCAGCGTCTGGCAGCCGATGGCGATGCCCGGCGGCGAGGTGTTCAGCGTCCCGGGCGCGATGGCCTGGAATGAGCTGGTCACCCCCGACCCGGAGGGCGCGAAGGTCTTCTACGAGCTGGTCTTCGGCTGGCACCCGGACGACCAGCCGATGGGAACGATCACCTACACCGGCTGGCGGCTCGGCGCGCAGATCGTGGCGGGGCTAATGCCGCCGCTCGGCGACGACTTTCCGGAGGACTCGCCCGCCTACTGGTCGGTGTACTTCTCCGTGGTCGACGCGGACGCGGCGGCCGCCCGCGCCGGCGAGCTGGGTGGCACCATCCTGGTCCCGCCCCGGGACATCCCGGCCGGCCGCTACGCCGGCCTCCGCGACCCGCAGGACGCCCTCTTCAACGTCATCGCCCTCGCCCGCACCGGTGCCGGCTGACGGCCGTCGGCTGTCGGGCCGCCAGCGCCCATCCCGCCGAGAGTTGCCCGAGCAGAGGAAGCGAAGCCGAAGCCATGACAGATATTCCACCGGGGGCACCCGCCTGGGTCGACCTGGTCACCACCGACCTCCCCGGCGCGGCGCGCTTCTACGCGCCCTTGTTCGGCTGGGCCGTCGCCGAGGCGGACCGGCAACCCGCGGCTGACGGTCACCTCGTCTTCCACCAGCAGGGCAAACCGGTGGCCGGTGCCGGGCTGGGGGCCGGCCCGCAACGGCCGCCTGCCTGGATGCCCTACCTGGCGACCGACGACGCCGAGGGGGCCTGCCAGCGGGTGACCGCCGCCGGCGGCCGGATCCTGACCGAGCCCTTCGACGTCCCCGGCTCCCGGCGGACGGCGCTCTTCGCCGACCCGGCCGGGGCGCCGTTCGGGGTGTGGCAGTCGCTCGGCATGCCGGGGGCCGAGGTGTTCGACGCGCCCGGCTCGCTGACCTGGGCCGAGCTGACCACGTGGGAGTGGGACCGGGCGAAGGAGTTCTACGGGTCGGTGTTCGGCTGGACGGCGGACGACCAACCGATGGGCCCGATCACCTACACCACCTGGCAGCTGGATGGCCGCCCGGTCGCCGGGATGATGCCCATGATCGGCGAAGATTGGGGTGACCTCCCGTCGCACTGGATGGTCTACTTCGCGGTGTCGAACACCGACGCCGTCGCCGACGAGGCGCAACGGTTGGACGGGCTGGTGTCCGTGCCGCCGACCGATCTGACGCGGGGCCGGTTCGCGGTGCTCACCGATCCACAGGGGGCGTTCTTCTCGATCCTCGGGGCTACTTCGCCGGCCTGACCGTACGCGGCTCCGGCCGCACAGGCACCACCAGCGGCCCGTGGTCGCCGTCCACCACCCGCACGCTGGCCCGGTAGTGCTCGGCGAGCAGATTTTCGGTGAGTACCTCCGGGGTGGGCCCGCGGCGACCACCCGCCCGTCGGCGAGCAGCACCATCCGATCGGCGTACTCGTCGGCGATGGAGAGGTCGTGCATCGTGGCGAGCAACCCCAGCCGACCGGCCTGCGGCTGCTCCGCTCACAACCCTTCCCAAACGACGTTGTCATGAACGTCTACGCACCCGACCAGCAATGATCGGCGGCTGAACGGCAACGGCCGGCGCCGGCCGGTTGCGGCCGGTGCGGCCGGCGCCGGACAACCCGACCAACGCAAGCACTATCCCCGAGACGTCGCCGGGTAGGCGGGACGCATTGCTGCGCCCCGCCCCCCTCAGAACCGTGCGTGCAACTCGTCGCTGCACACGGCTCAAGCAAGCCCCTCAGGGCGATTCAGGAGTACAGAGGTGCTGGTTCCCTGCGCGCACCAGTTGTCCGGCGCTGGCATTGGGAGTGAACCTCCTCTGTAGGTTCCTGACCATGGGCCAGTCGC
>JAEVHO010000179.1 GCA_016802835.1 Micromonospora sp. ATA32
TCGGCCAGCGAGCCCGCCGACGCGGGGGCCGCCGAACGGGAGCGTGACGTCGGCGGGCGACCACCGCAGCGGCGACGTGGTGAGCCGGTCGCGGCCCGGCCGGCAGCGTGAGCCGGAACTGGGCGCCCTGCCCGAGCGCGCCCCACGCCTCCAGCCAGCCGCCGTGCAGTCGGGCGTCCTCCAGGCTGATCGAGAGTCCGAGCCCGCTCCCACCGGTCTGCCGGGCCCTGGACGGGTCGGCCCGCCAGAAACGGTTGAACACCAGCTTCTCCTCGCCCGGCTTGAGGCCGACCCCGTGGTCGCGCACGGTGATCGCGACGGCCGTCCGGTCCATCCCCAACGTGATCAGCACCGGCTTGGCCTCGCCGTGCTCGACCGCGTTGCCGACCAGGTTGCGCAGCACCCGCTCGACCCGCCGCGGGTCCACCTCGGCGATCACCGGGTTGGCCGGCACGTCCAGCTCGATCGTCACCCCGGCCCGCTCCGCGAGGCCGGCCAGCCGGTCGGCCACCCGGTGCACCACCGGCACCAGGTCGGTCGGCTCGGCGTCCAGCATGGCGAAGCCCGCGTCGAACCGGCTGATCTCCAGCAGGTCGGTGAGCAGTTCCTCGAACCGGTCCAGCTCGGCCTGGAGCAGCTCGGCGCTGCGGGCCACCGCCGGGTCGAACTCGTCCCGCTCGGCGAAGATCAGGTCGGCGGCCATCCGGACGGTGGTCAGCGGCGTACGCAGCTCGTGCGAGACGTCGGAGGTGAAGCGGCGCTGCAGCCGGGACATCTCCTCCAGCCGCAGGATCTGCCGCTGGAGGTTGGTCGCCATCTGGTTGAAGGAGGCGGCCAGCAGGGCCAGGTCGTCCTCCCCGTTGACCACCATCCGCTGGTCGAGCAGGCCGGCGGAGAGCCGCTGGGCGGTCCGGGCGGCCACCCGGACCGGGATGACCACCAGCCGGGTGACCAGGGCGGCGAGCAGGCCGAGCAGGAGCACCAGGGCGGCCCCGGTCGCCACCACGGTGGCCCGGGCGTCGGTGGCGGTGGCCTCCTGCCGGGTCAGTGGCACCAGGTAGTAGAGCTCGACCTGGCCGAACCGGGTCGGCACCGGTGAGCCGTACACCAGGTATTTCGTGCGTTCCCCGGTGAGCCGCCCGGAGCGGATCTGGTGGGCGATCTTGCCGTTGGCGACCGCCGCCCGCAGCTCGGGGCTGATCAACGACTGGACGTTCACGTCGGGCGAGGTGCGCGACCCGATGATGCCGGTGAAGTGGTCGGCGGTGATCGCGACCACCACGCCGCTGGTCTGCTGCGGATCGCCGCCGGCCAGGTAGTTGACCGTGCCCTCGATGGTGTCCTGGAGCTGGGCCTCCTGCGCCTGGCTGTAGAGGCCGAACTGCTTGGCCGCGTAGTCGCTGCCGCTGACGAGCCGGAGCCGCACGTCGGTCTGGGCGTTCTCGACCAGGATGTTTGTGATCTTGTCAGCGATCAGGTACGCGAAGCCCCCGACCAGCAGGCTCGACATGACCAGCGTGATGGTCACCACCCGGATCTGCAACGACCGGCGCCAGGTCTGGTGCAGGCCGGCGACCAGCCGCGACCCTCGCCCGGCGATGCCACGCCACAGCTCCCACGCGGCGTGGCGCCGGCGGGAGGCTGGGGTCGGGGAACTGAGCGTCGGGGAGGTGGCCACAGTGTGACCAGGTTATCCGGTACCCGCCTTGTAGCCCACGCCCCGCACGGTGAGGATGATTTCCGGCCGCTCCGGGTCCGGCTCGATCTTGGCACGCAGCCGCTGCACGTGCACGTTGACCAGGCGGGTGTCCGCCGCGTGCCGGTAGCCCCAGACCTGCTCTAGCAGCACCTCGCGGGTGAACACCTGACGCGGCTTGCGGGCGAGCGCGACCAGCAGGTCGAACTCCAGCGGGGTCAGCTTGACCTCTTCGGCGTCCCGGCTGACCGTGTGCGCCGGCACGTCGATGGTGATCTGGTTGTCGGGCGGACCGATGGTCAGCATCTCGGGTGCGACGTCCTCGCCCCGGCGCAGCCGGGCCCGCATCCGGGCGACCAGCTCCTTGGGCTTGAACGGCTTGACGACGTAGTCGTCGGCCCCGGACTCCAGCCCGAGCACCACGTCGACGGTGTCGCTCTTGGCGGTCAGCATGACGATCGGCACACCCGATTCGGTACGGATGGCGCGCGCCACGTCGATACCGCTCATCCCGGGCAGCATCAGGTCGAGCAGGACGATATCGGGCCGGTTGTCACGGAACGCGGCCAGTGCCCGTTCTCCGTCGGCGACGAAGGAGGGCAGGAAGCCCTCGCTGCGCAGGACGATGCCGAGCATCTCGGCGAGCGCGGGGTCGTCGTCGACCACAAGTACCCGGGCTCTCATGGGATTTATAGTTCCATCCCCGTTCAGTTCGGTGGGATCGGCGTCACCCGGCACGGTACTGCCGTCGGAAAGCTTGCCACACAATTCCCGCGTCGGCGCCGACGCCGGAGCGACGCGGACCGCCCGGCGTGCCGGTCTACCCGATCGGACCGCGCGTCCCAAGCCGAGCCGGCGGCCGGGCGGCCGATCAGGCGAAGAGCGCTCGTCCCCAGTGGTCGGCAGCGTCGCGGACGCCGGGCGGGCAGGCGAACAGCGCGCTGGAGACGTGCCGCAGGTATTCGTTCATCGCGTCGTGCCGGGCCAGGTTGGTCTGGATCGGCACGAACTGCCGCCGCGGGTCCCGCTGGTAGGCGATGAAGAAGAGCCCGGCGTCGAGCCGGCCCAGCCCGTCGGAGCCGTCGACGAAGTTGTAGCCCCGGCGCAGCAGCCGGGCGCCGTTGTTCCGGGTGGGGTGGGCGAGCCGGACGTGCGCGGTGTCGGCGATCACCGGCTCACCGTCGTCGCCCTTGGCGGCGAGGTCCGGCTCGTCGAACTCGCCGGTCCTGCCGAGCGGCGCCCCGACGCCCTTGGTACGGCCGACGATCTGCTCCTGCTCGACCAGTGAGCTGCGGTCCCAGGTCTCGACCTGCATCCGGATCTTGCGGCTGACCAGGTACGAACCGCCGGTCATCCAGTCCGGCCCGTCGCCGGGCTGCGCCCAGAGCTGTTCCCGCAGCAGGCCGGCATCCTCGGCCTTGAGGTTGGCGGTGCCGTCCTTGAAGCCGAACAGGTTGCGCGGCGTCGCCTGGTCCCGGGTGGTCGACGAGGTACGCCCGAAGCCGAGCTGCGACCACCGGACGCTGACCACACCCATGCCGATCCGGGCCAGGTTGCGGATGGCGTGCACCGCCACCTGTGGGTCGTTGGCGCAGGCCTGCACGCAGATGTCGCCGCCGGAGATCTCGGCCGCAGCGCGTCGCCGGCGAAGTGCGGCAGGTCGGCCAGGGCGGCCGGACGCCGGTCGGCGATGCCGAAGCGGTCCCTGCCCTGGGCGTCGCGGAACAGCGTCGGACCGAAGCCGATGGTGAGGGTGAGCTGCGACGGGGGCAGGCCGAGCGCCTCGCCGGTGTCGTCCGGCGGGGCCTCCGGCATGCCGCCGACCGCCCCGATCACCCCGGCGTCCTTACCCGCGGTCATCCGGGCGGCGGCGGCCGTCCACTCCTGCAGGAGCGCGACCAGCCTGGACCGGTCCTTGGTGATGACGTCGAAGGCGACGAAGTGCAGCCGGTCCTGGGCGGGCGTGATGATGCCCGACTGGTACTCGCCGTGGAACGGCACCGCGCCGGCGGCGACGCCCTCGTTCGCGGACGCGTGTTCACCGGAACCACGGACCAGCGCCCCCGCGCCGGCGGCAACACCGGCGACACCGGCCACCCCGGCGCCGGCGAGGGTGATGGCCCGGCGCCGGGACAGCTTGTTCCCGCTCATCGAATCTCCTCCAGGTGTGCCGTCATCGGGCGACGACGGCGGCGACCTTGCTGACCGGCTCGGCGAGCGCGTTGATGCTGTCGGAGAGCTCCTTGAGCTCGGTCTTGCTCAACGCGGTGTGCAGCTTCCAGCCGTCGCCGGCCCGGTGCTGGCCGAGCACCTTCTCGACGTTGGCGAACTCGGCGTCGAGCTGGGTGACCAGCTCGGGCGAGCGCTGCTCCAGGGCCGGACGCAGCGCGGCGACGGCCGCCTTCGAGCCCTCCAGGTTGGCGTTGAAGTCCCAGAGGTCGGTGTGCGAGTACCGCTCCTCCTCGCCGGTGATCTTGCCGCTGGCAACCTCGTCCAGCAGCCCCTTGGCGCCGTTGGCGAGCTGCAGCGGGGTGAGCTTCTCGGCGTTGGCCCTGGCCACGAGCGCCTTGACGTCGGTCAGCAGCTGATCGGCGATGGGGCCGTCCTTGCTGATGTCGCCGGTCGTCCAGAGGTCCTTCTCGATCCGGTGGTAGCCGGTGAACTCCATGCCCTCCTCGACGACCTCCGCGCGGCCGTCGATCTTCGGGTCCAGGTCGCCGAAGCTCGCCGCCACCGGCTCGATCCGCTCGAAGTACGTGCGGGCCACCGGGTACAGCGCCTTGGCCTTCGCCACGTCGCCGGCCTTGACCGCGGCCACGAACTCCTCGGTCCTGGTGAGCAGCGCCGCGGTCTGGCTGGTGACGTAGCGCTGGTAGCTCGCGGTCGCCTGGGCCAGCACGGCGTCGGGGGCGACGGTCGCGGCCGTGCCGCTGACCTTCAGCGCGCCCCGGATGCCGCGGCCGCTCATTCCCGGCTTGCAGGACGTCTCGTACGTCCCGGCGGGCAGTTCGACGCGCAGCTCGCGGCTCAGCCCGGGGGCGATGTTCTCCACCTCGCCCATCACCCGGTCGCCGGCGGCGTACACGTAGAACTCGTTGACCTTGCTGCCCGAGTTGGTCACCTTGAAGGTGACCTGGCCGGCCTCGACCTCGGTGGTGCCCACCTCGCAGGCCGCGTCGGTGGCCTTGACCACGATCGGCCCACCGGTGGTGGCGTCGGCTTTGCCGTTGCCGCCGCCACAGCCGGCCAGCCCGGTGACGGCCAGCACGCCAGCGGCGGCGGGCGCCAGAAAACGGGTGGTATGCATCAGGACGTGTCTCCTCGTCGAGGTCAGGCGCGCTGCGTCGCGGACGCGGGCCCGGTGGGGCTGGTGGACTCGGCCGGTACGCCGGACTCCGCGGTCCCGGCCGGGGTTGCGGCGTTGGCGGCGGGGGCGGCCGGCTTGGTGGTGCCGCGGGAGGGCTTCTTGAGGAAGAGCACCAGCACCGGTACGGCGTAGGCGACCCAGGCGATCATCTCGAGCACGCTCGGCGCCGGGGTGATGTTGAACATCCCGCTCAGCAGGGTGGCGTACCAGGTGGTGGGGTCGAGCACCGAGGTGATGTCGAAGGCCAGGTTGTTGTGGCCGGGCAGGACGCCGGCCTCCTGGAAGTCGTGCACGCCGTACTTGAAGATGCCGGCGGCGACCAGGATCAGCAGCGCCCCGGTCCAGGTGAAGAACTTGCTGAGGTTGATCTTCAGGGCGCTGGCGTAGAGCAGGAACCCGAGCACGACCGAGGTGGCGATGCCACCGGCCAGTGCCACCAGGGGCCCGGTGTTGTTGTCGGCGAGACCCCGGGCGGCCGAGTAGAAGATGAGCGCAGTCTCGAGTCCTTCGCGGATCACCGCGAGGAAGGCCATTCCGGTGACGGCCACCGCGCCGACGGCGAGCGCGTTGCTGAGCTTGCCGCGCAGCTCACCCGCCATGGACCGGGCCGCCCGCCGCATCCAGAAGATCATCCAGGTGACGAAGACCACCGCCGCCACCGAGGTGACCGCGTCGAACAGCTCCCGCTCCTCGGAGGTGTTCAGCAGCGTGGTGGAGGTGTACTCGATGAACCAGCCGAACACCACCGAGAGGGCGACGGCGAGGCCAACCCCGAGCCAGACGTGCGGCAGTCGGTTCCGTCGGTTCGACTTCACCAGGAAGGCGACGAGGATACTGACCACAAGGGTGGCTTCCAGCCCTTCCCGCAGGCCGATCAGGTATGTGGCGAACATCGGTACTCCGTGATCCGTTAGGCACGCCTCAGTTAACTTAGGGCAGGCATACCTTCCCCCAACTCCGGAGCGCCGTCAAGTCGTTCATGACAAGCTCACCCCGCCTTTCGACCGGCGGTGACCGAGCGGCGGAGGGCTCCCCGGCGCCGCCCGGCTGTGGCAGGATCCGGCAGATCCCCTCGCCAGACAGGACGACCGTGCCCGACGATCTCTTCACCCCCACCATTGCGCCGGCCGCGTACGAGGATCGACGCCCGCCCTGGCGGCCGCAGTCCATGCTCTACCCGGCGCTGCTGGGCGGTCCGACCGCGGTGGCCGTGCTGGCCCTGATCAACGCCAACCGGCTCCGACTGCCCCGCAAGGCCGCGCTGGCCGTCGCCGGCGCCTGGCTGGCCGCGCTGGCCGGCCGGGTGGTGGCGGCTCTCCTGCTGGCCGGCGGTGAGTCGAACGGTCCGGCCCGACTGATCGGTTCGCTCGCCGGCGCGCTGGTCTGGATCGTCGTCAACGCCACCCAGAAGAGTCGGTTCCGGACGTTCGAGATGCGGGGCGGCGAGCCCGCCTCGCTCTGGTGGCCTGGCTTCGCCGCGGTCCTGCTGCTCGGCACGGTCGAGGGCCTGGCGATCGCGCTGGTGACCGGGTGAGCCCCCCGGACCAACGGCCAGGGCGGGCCGGGCGGTGACGGGGACGGATCACCCGTTCGCGCGGGTCATCGCTCTGCTCGAGGTCAACCGGCCCGCACAGGCACTCGACGAGCTCGGCCGGCTACCGGCCACCGTCGCCACCAGCAGGACCGCGTTCCAGTTGCGGGCCGCCGCGCTGACCGCGTTGGAGCGCTGGCCGGACGTCGCCGCCATGGCCCGGCAGGGACTGGCCGAATCCGGACCGGACGCGGAACTGCTGGGCCGGCTCGGCGTGGCACTGCGCCACCAGGGCGACTACGCCCCCCGCCGAGCGGTCGCTGCTCGACAGCCTGGCACTCGAACCCCGCGATCCCTGGCTGCTGTGCCAGTACGCCGACCTGTGCTGCACGGTGGGCCAGATCGACAAGGCGGAACGACTGGTCGCCCTCGCCGCCGCCGAGGAACCGGAGGGGCCGGGGGTCTTCGCGGCCCGATTCCAGATCGCCTACGCGCGTGGCGACGACCGGACGGCGGCGCGGGTGGCGCGGGAGTTCCTCGGCGTCTGGCCCGAGCATCCGTCCGCCCTCGCGCTGCACGGGGTGTCGGCCGCCGAGCGGGGTCGGATGACGGCGGCGGCCCGCTCGTTCGGTCAGGCGGTGGCCCATGATCCGAACGACGCCGACGCCGCCGACGCCGCGTGGGAGTCCCGGGTGTACGCCCACCCGCTGCTGCTCCCGCTGCGACCGCTCTACCGGCTGGGGGTGTTCCGTACCTGGCTGATCGCCATCGGCACGCTGGTCGCGCTCAACCTGACCGGCTTCTACCGGACGGCCACCCTGGTCGGCTTCGGCTGGTTGCTCCTCTGCGTCTACTCCTGGATCGCCCCGGCCCTGGTCCGCCGGCTGCTACGCAGGAGGTGGCGGGCGTGAAGGCGTTCCTGCCGTGGCTGGCGGTGCTCGCCCTGGTCATGCTGCTCAGCGCGCTGCGGATGCGGCCGCTGGCCACCGCGGTGTCGTTGGCCTGGCTCGGCTGGTGCGTCTGGACCTGGGTCCGCCCGAAGCGCCCGCCGCGCTGACCCGACGCTGGGATCGACGGAACCGGGCCGCCGCGTGGTGCGGCCGGCCCGGTTCCCTGCGTCGGTCAGTAGCGGTAGTGGTCCGGCTTGAACGGGCCCTCGGGGGAGATGCCGAGGTAGCCGGCCTGCTCCGGGGTCAGCTTGCTCAGCTTGGCGCCGAGCGCGCCCAGGTGCAGCCGGGCGACCTTCTCGTCCAGGTGCTTGGGCAGCACGTAGACGCCGATCGGGTACTCCTCGGTCTTCGTGAAGAGCTCGATCTGGGCGATGGTCTGGTTGGCGAACGAGTTCGACATGACGAAGCTCGGGTGGCCGGTGGCGTTGCCCAGGTTCAGCAGGCGGCCCTCGGAGAGCACGATGATGGCGTGCCCGTCGGCGAAGCGCCAGAGGTCGACCTGCGGCTTGATGTTGACCCGCTCGACGTCGGACCGCTTGGCCAGACCGGCCATGTCGATCTCGTTGTCGAAGTGGCCGATGTTGCCGACGATGGCCTGGTGCTTCATCCGGGCCATGTGCTCGTTGGTGATGACGTCGAAGCAGCCGGTGGCGGTGATGAAGATGTCGGCCTGCTCGACCACGTCGTCCAGGGTGGCGACCTGGTAGCCGTCCATCGCCGCCTGCAGTGCGCAGATCGGGTCAATCTCGGTCACCACGACCCGGGCGCCCTGGCCGCGCAGCGACTCGGCGCAACCCTTGCCCACGTCGCCATAGCCCATGACGACGGCCATCTTGCCGCCGATCAGCACGTCGGTGGCCCGGTTGATGCCGTCGATCAGCGAGTGGCGGCAGCCGTACTTGTTGTCGAACTTGCTCTTGGTCACCGAGTCGTTGACGTTGATGGCCGGGAAGAGCAGGGTGCCGTCGCGGTGCATCTCGTAGAGCCGGTGCACGCCGGTGGTGGTCTCCTCGGTCACGCCCTTGATGCCGGCGGCGATCCGGGTCCAGCGCTGGTTGTCCTCGGCGAGCGAGCGGTGCAGCACACCCAGGATGACCGCGAACTCCTCGGAGTCGGCGGACTCGACCGGGGGAACCGCGCCGACGGCCTCGAACTGGGCGCCCCGGTGCACCAGCAGGGTGGCGTCACCGCCGTCGTCGAGGATCATGTTCGGGCCCTGCCCGTCAGGCCAGGCGAGCACCTGCTCGGTGCACCACCAGTACTCCTCGAGCGTCTCGCCCTTCCAGGCGTAGACGGGGACGCCGGCGGGCGCCTCGGGGGTGCCGGTCGGGCCGACGACGACCGCCGCGGCGGCGTGGTCCTGGGTGGAGAAGATGTTGCAGGACGCCCAGCGGACCTGCGCGCCGAGCGCGACCAGGGTCTCGATCAGGACGGCCGTCTGGATGGTCATGTGCAACGACCCGGTCACCCGGGCACCCTTGAGCGGCTGGGCGGCGGCGAACTCGCGACGGATCGCCATCAGACCGGGCATCTCATGCTCGGCGAGCTGGATCTCCTTGCGCCCGAACTCGGCGAGCGACAGATCCGCCACCTTGAAGTCGCCCTCGGCGAGAGTGCTCGGCCGGGCCTCGGTCGGCGTGCCGCTGGGGACCGCCGGGAGGGTGCTGGTCATAAAAGCTCCTGTCGAACGATGGGCTGCGCGACCTTCCACCTTACGCGCGCGAACAGATAGCGCACGGGGCGGTCGGTCATGGACGAACTTTCCGTCCACGAGTCGGCCGCCCCGTGCATCCCCCCGGTTTGGTTCCCCCGCGCGCTATCGGACCTTCGTCGCGACAACGTTGCGTACTCATAGAGTCACACTGAGCAAAGATGACGTCAAGCCATTCCGGAAAATTCGGATATGCGCTCGGGTGTGGCGGCGGAACGCCGCTCAGCGAAGCCCGGCTGTCGCGACGTACGCCTCGCCCTCACCGGCGATCACCAGCGGCCCGCCGGCGGCGGCCCCCACGGCGGCCTGCCCCGGACCGAGGGTCAACGTCCCCACGCCGTCGTCCACCGAGAGCTCACCCGCCCGGCAGAGCACCACCCGGGGGCCGGGCACCGTCAGCCGGACCGCGGGCACCACCGCGTCCACCGTGACCCGGTGCAGCGCGAAGTCCTCGACCGGCACCGGCCAGGTCACCACACCCGGCGCGACCGGGCTCGGCCGCACCATTGGGTCGTCGAGCACCTCGAACCGGAGCACCCGCAGCAGCTCGTCGACGTCCACATGCTTCGGGGTGAGCCCACCGCGCAGCACATTGTCGCTCGCCGCCATGATCTCCACCCCGGTGCCGCGCAGGTAGGCGTGCAGGTTGCCGGCCGGCATCCAGATCGCCTCCCCCGGCGCCAGCCGACCCGGTTGAGCAGCAGCGCGACCAGCACCCCCGGGTCGCCCGGATAGTCGGCCGCCAGCTCACGGGCCAGCGCCGCGTCCGGGCCGGCGACGTCCGCCGCCACCACCGCCGCGACCAGCCCGGCGCGCTCCGCAAGCGGCCAGGTGAGCAGCAGGCGTACGGCCTCCCGCAGCCCCGCCGGCCCGGCGCGCAGCGCGGCGATCACCGGCTCCAGCGCGGGTACGCCGAACGCGGCGAGCGCGTCCGCCGAACGCTCGGGGTCACGGAACCCGCAG
>JAEVHO010000180.1 GCA_016802835.1 Micromonospora sp. ATA32
CGTGGTTCAACGGCCTACCCCTCGACCGCACCCGCACCAGCCACCTGTCCCGCCTCGAACTCGCCCTGGCTGCATAAACCCGAATTAACCAGCAGGGTCGAGGGAGAACAGGATGATCCCGGCGATCATCGGCAGGTGCAGGTAGGTGTAGGCGTCCCGCGCGAGCGCGACCCGCGCGGAGCCCTGCGTGCCGTGCAGCATGTGCTCGGCGGCGATGGCGCGGACGTCGAAGTAGACCCACCAGAGGGCCGCGATCAGGGCGATGCCGAGCGCGGAGGCGAGAATTATGGCCCAGGTCAGTGGCAGTCCGGCCGTCAGGTTGGGACCTGTCCCGAGGGAGATGATCGACTCGCCGAGTGCGATCAGGATGATCTGGGCGTAGCGTTCCGCCCAGTGTCCTGCCGAGACGAGAGTCAGGCCCTCGGTCCGGACGACCGCGCTGACGGTGTACTCGACGGCGATGGCCAGTATCCACAGGCCGGTCCGGGCGCCGAACTCGGCGGTGCCGGCGAAAAGCCGCTGCGGCACGAGCGCGGCGATGAGCAGCAACGCCGCGCTGGCCAGCACTGGCGCGGCGAGCCCCCACCACCGGCGGCGCAGCTGCCGGTCGCCGCGCACGGCGTACCAGAAGGCCAGCACCTGCAGCGCCCGCACGGCGAAATAGCAGGTGGCGAAGACGAGGTCCCCGGGGAGCCCTTTCGGCTCGTCGGAGAAGGCGTCCGGGAGCGTCACCGCCAGCATGAAGATGACGATCATGATCGCGAACCCGACCAGGGGCATGACGCCCTGGTCGACGCGGACGACGTTGCCCAGCGCGGCGAAGGTGGTCCAGGCGAACCAGAGCAGGGCCAGGACCAGGAGGCTCTTCAGCAACGCGGTCGGGGTGAGGTGCTTCGAGGTCGTCGCCGTCACGTTGAGGAAGGCGAAGACGAAGACCAGGTCGTAGAAGAGCTCGAGCCGTGTCACCTTGCTCCCCGGCGCGGCCGGCTCCAACTGCCGCCTTCCTTTACTCTCGCCGTCGCTGCTCACCGTCCCGAGTTTCGCAGCCGGGCCGGCGCCGAGTTGCGGAGATCGCAGGATCCGCAGTCCAGCCAGCGCCACCACGCCTACAGCAGCAGAGGGCGCCCGCGCCTGTTCCTCCCGGTCGTTCGCCATTCGGCGCCCCATGACCGGGATGTCGTTGGCCTCAGCGAAGGACATCACCGCCCGACGGAAGGTCTGCCCGCGGCGTTCCAGCAGCGCAGGAGACAGCACCGGCTTGCCCTCGTGCTGGTTGAGGAAGCTGACCACCTGCCCACCGACGACCAGGCTCGGCACGGAAATGGTCAGATAGGCCCGGTCCACGCAGTCAATCTCCAACAGCTTCTGCCCGTCGAGCACATCGTTGACCGTCACCGCATTCGTTCTCGTCAGACGCGAGGCCATGACCATCCTTCGCATCCACATCTACGAATGCCAGGATGAACCCACCGGCAGCGGCCCGACCAGCCCAGCCACCCACCTCGGCGGTCCGAGGCGGAGCCTCACTGGTGCTCTGACAACGAACGTTCACGGTGTTGGTTGACACGTGGTCCGGCCTGTTGGTCGGGCGGCGTCGCCGGGGTCAGTCAGGCTGTGGCGGTGGCGGATCCTGTACGTGTGCGGCGGCTGAGTGATCAGGAAGGTCAGCAGCTGCTGAGAATCACCCGCCGGGGAACCGGTTCACCGATCCGACAACGGCGGGCGATGGTCGTGCTTGCCTCCGCTGGCGGCCCGTGGCAGCCGGCGCGCCTCGCCGACGGCCCGTCGCCGGACTATGGCGGTAGTGGACCTACCGCTGGGACGCGACCCCCGGCAGCCACACCCTGCGCGTGCGCGGCACCGATGCCACCGGGACAGCCCAAACCGAACAACGTTCCCACCATTCCCCAACGGGGCAACCGGATGGCACAGCGTCACCCTTACCGTCTCCTGACCGAGTGGGCGACAACTGCAAACCGTCGACGCGATCGGTTCAAGCAGACGAGCGACAGGACGGTTTGCCCCAGGAACGGCCCGGCCGCCGGGTGGCGATTCATCAGCGGACAGTTCGTTATCGACCGCTCCCGTGGTGCGGATGGGACACGATGTCCTGGAGAGGCGGGGGCCTTATTCGCCTGGATACGCCTGTAGCGCTGTGGTTTCACGGTGGGGTGTGCTGGCTCGGTGAGGGTCGGCGCCGGCGGTGGCGTGGCGGGTGCCGCCGTGGTCGCCGTGCCAGTCGAGGACCAGCAGGCAGGCGTCGTCGGGCAGGGTGGGGCCGGCGACTTCGAGGACGAGGTCTGCGAGGACGCGGACGACTTCCCGGGGGTGCAGCGCGCTGAGGTGCGGCAGGTGTGCGGGTAGGTCGAGAGTGGCGGCGTTTCGTTCGAGCATGCCGTCGGTGAGCAGCACCAGGCGGTCGCCGGGTTGTAGTTCGATCTGGGTCGCCCGGTAGCTTTTGTGGCGCAGCACGCCCAAGGGCCGGTTGACAGGTAGCGCTACGGGTTGCGCCGTTCCGTGGCGTACCAGCAGCGGGGCGGGGTGCCCGGCGTTGACGACGGCGAGGGTCCCGGTACGCAGGTCGAGCCGGCCGAGCAGCCCAGTGGCGAAGGGGGACCATTGCGGGGCGTTGTCGATGATCGCCTGGTTCGCGGCTTGTGCCTGCTCGAGCAGGGTTCCGCCGCAGCGGCGGGCGTTGCGCAGGCCGCTGACGCAGAGGGTCGCGGTGAGGGCGCTGTGCACGCCGTGGCCCACGGCGTCGGTGATGCTCAGATGCAGCGCGTCACGGGCGAGGCTGTAGTCGAAGGTGTCCCCGCCGATGTTGGCCGCCGGCTCCAGCCATGCCGCCAGGGTGAACGAGTCGGCTTCGCAGGTGAACGACGCGGGTAGCAGCCGCCGTTGGATCTCCGCGGCGAGGGTGAACGGGGTCGTTCGCTGGCCCCACTCGAACAGATCGGTGTGCCGGCGGTTGGCGATGACCACGAATGCCAGCGTGTGCGCAGCCCGGGATACCTTGTCCACGGTCGCGTCTGCTGGTGCCACAGGCAGGGCGATCTCCAACAGTCCGATGGCTTCACCGCGCTGAGTGACTGGCGCCCTTACCAGGAACTGGTCGCCGACCTGCTCGACCAGCACCTCCTGTGCGCGCAGCGCCTGCTCCTGGGGGCCGCCATCGAAGGGCAGGACCATCGCGACGTCGTCGTCCTGCCGGCGCGCGCCGGGCACGTCACCGATCGGCAGGTGGACCAGACGCACGAGGGCGCGACCGCTCATGTCCGCCACGAGAAACGACACCCACAACGCGTCGAGGCTCACCCCGACGCTGCGGGTCACCGCCTCCACACCGTCGACCGGGGCGGCTTTCTCCACCGCGAACAGCACATCATTGAGATTCACACCGCTCATCCCGCTTCTGGCCACGCGACGGAGCATAGACGCCGCCGAAGCGCCCACTCGACGGCGAGAACACGGGACGCCATCTGTGCGCCGACACCAACGCGAACATGCAGGCTACGTCCGAGCCGATCGGCCCCTGCCCGAGACACCGCCGTCGGCGCCCTGGCCCGTTGCCGCGACGGCGCCTCCGGCAGCTACCTGTGAGGTATTCCCTACCGTGCGCGGCTGACCTCGGCTGCGGCGCAGGCATCTTGGCTATCGGTTTGTGATGCGGCGGGTTCGGGCAGAGTCGCCACGCCGGACGTGCCTGCGAGTAGCCCGAGCAGCCCTGCGGCAAAGAGCTGCCGGCGTACGGACGGTGGAATGCTGATAACTGTCAGGGTTCCGCCACTGACTTGCACCGCCCGGTGACATGCCACCAGGGTGCGCATCCCGGCGGAGTCGATGAAGGTCAGATTGGCCAGGTCCAGTTGGACATGGCGCACCGTCTCGGACCGCAACGCGGCGAGAACTTCGTCATGCACCAGTCCGGCTGTCGCCACGTCCACCTCGCCCCGCAGGCGCAGGCGCACCCACGAGCCGCGGCGGACCGCCTCGATCGTCAATTCTCGTGCCTCACTCCGACGTCCGCCACCAGGGCTCGAAGAGCTGCTCTGCGTCAATCAGTCACCACACGCTAGTCCGCCCCCCGTCAGGTGTCACCCTGCCCGAGTGCCCGAGTTGCCGGGCGCCGAGCGTGAGCCGCTCGACGCCCGCCCGTTACCGCTGCGTTGGCCTCAGCTCAGGCCGACCAGGCGTTGGCGCCGGCCAGCTTGGCCGGTGCCAGCAGCCGTCGCCTATCCGCCGGTCTCCGTCGCGTATCCTCGGCGTCACCGCCCATCCGACCGCTGCCTGGACTACCCAGCAGGCCCGCAACCTGGTGCTGGACCTCGGTGACCGTATGACACGGTTCCGGTTCCTGATCCGCGACCGCGACGCCAAGTTCACCGCGTTGTTCGACGCCGTGTTCGCTGCCGAAGGCATCGACGTCGTGAAGATCCCGCCGCGCACACCTCGGGCGAACGCGTTCGCGGAGCGTTTCGTGCGCAGTGTCCGGGCGGAGTGCACCGACCGGGTGTTGATCTACAACGAACAGCACGCCCGTACGGTGTTACGCGACTATGAGGACCACTTCGACCGGCACCGGCCGCAGCAGAGCCTGGATCAGCATCCGCCCGACTACGACCCCGGCGTGGTGTCGCGATCGACAAGCGGATCCGGCGGCGCCGCGTCCTGGGCGGCGTGATCAACGAGTATCACCGGGCAGCTTGAGCGACTCGCAAATTCGCAGCTCACAAGCCTGAAACAGAGTTTTGGCACCGTACAGGCGACACCGGCCACCACGGGCCGATCCTCCTGGTGGACATCGTGGTCGCGTTGAGTCTGGTGCTCGTCGGAGTGGTCAGGTGAGCGGCTGCGGCCTCGGTGAGGGCTCCACCGAGTGTGTGTGGCTGCTGTGCGAACCTCGTCCGCAGGCCCGGGAAGGGCCTCCATCCGGAGATGCCGGATCCGCTTCCGGTGTGGCCGCGTCGGTCAGTCGTGCTCCGGCGCGCCGGTCACCCGATGTGTGGCGGCGTGCATGACCTCTGTCACCAACCGGCGCACGTGCCCACCGCGGGCGGTGTAGAGGGCGCGGCGGCCGTCGCGGCGTACGGTGACCAGCCCGGCCAGCCGGAGCTTGCCCAGGTGCTGCGACACGGCCGGCCGAGCAACCCCCACTGCCGTCACCAGGGCGGTCACGTCGTGCTCGCCGTGGCTGAGCAGGCACATCAGCCGCAGCCGGGTGCCGTCGGCGAGCATCCGCAGCATGTCGGTGGCCGCCGCCACCTCGTTGTCGGCGGGAAGGCGTTGTTGGAGGTCGTTGGCACCTGCAACATTGTCGCGTGCGCACATGAGCACATATTATCCGAGTGGGATCCGGCGGGGAACGACCGCGCCGTGCCGTACCTGAGGGAGCCTGAGCCTGTGCAGGGCAAGCAGCACGACCACAGCCACGACCGCGAGGCGGGACATCGTCACGACAACGAGGTCGGCGACGACCACGACCACGGTCAGGACGGGTCGCACGACCACGACCACGGCCGTGGGCCGGGCTCGTGGTGGCACCAGTTGCGTCACGTACTCGTCCCGCACTCGCACGACTCGCGGGCCAAGGTCGATCCAGCGTTGGAGTTGTCCCGCGAAGGGCTGCGGGCGCTGTGGATCTCCCTGGTCGGCCTGGGCGCGACCGCGCTCGCGCAGGCGGTCATCGTGGTCATGTCCGGCTCGGTGGCCCTGCTCGGTGACACCCTGCACAACGTCGCCGACGCTCTGACCGCCGTACCACTCGGGATCGCGTTCCTGCTGGGGCGCCGTGCGGCGACCCGCGCCTACACCTACGGATTCGGCCGGGCCGAGGACCTCGCCGGCATCGTCATCGTGGTGGTGATCGCCGGGTCGGCGGTCGCGGCGGGCTGGACCGCGGTCACCCGCCTGCTCAATCCGGCTGAGGTGACCCACCTGCCGTGGGTGCTCGCCGCCGGGATCGTCGGTTTCGCCGGCAACGAACTCGTCGCCCAGTACCGGATCCGGGTGGGTCGACGGATCGGGTCCGCCGCGCTGGTCGCCGACGGCCTGCACGCGCGCACCGACGGCTACACCTCCCTCGCGGTCGTCGCCGCGGCGGCCGGTGCCTGGGCCGGGTGGGAATGGGCTGACCCGGCCGTCGGCCTGGTCATCGCCGTCGCGATCGCCTTCGTGCTCAAGGACGCCGCCCGGGAGGTGTACCGGCGGCTGATGGACGCCGTCGACCCCGCCATCGTCGACCAGGCCGAGACGACCCTGCGCGCCGTGCACGGCGTCCGCGATGTCACCGCCGTGCGGCTGCGGTGGATCGGCCACCGCCTGCACGCCGAAGCCGACCTGGTCGTCGACGCCGCGCTGAGCCTGGTCGCGGCCCACGAAATCGCCGCCGACGCCGAGCACCAGCTCACCCACGCCGTCCCCCGGCTGACTAGCGCCACCGTCCACGCCGACCCGGACAGCCACCCCGGCGCTCACCACCACCCCGATCTGTCGCACCAGCGCCGCAACCGCCAGGACCCGCACGGCAGCTAACCTGCCATGACAGCGCACGGCGGGAAGTGGTGATCGGTATGGGCGCACATCACACCGACCCCGACGACCCCTGCCACCCGAACCGCAGCCGCCCGCCCTGGCCGCCCACCGACCGCGACCGCATCACCCACCCGTGGGACGCCGACACCGGACCGCCGGAGTCCGCATGGCCGTGACCGGCACACCCGCGGCAGGTGCCCCGGTGGGGGTGATCCGCCGATGAGGTGAACCCACCTCCGATACGCACCCAAGCGGCGACCGCGGGTCCAGCGCAAACGACGATTCCTGATGATCCGCCACCTGACATGAACCCCTCCGGTGCTCCGGTGGTGCTCGGATGTTCGGCACCAAACGAGCACCACCGGCACTTCTCCAGTACGCGACCCGTTGCGCCGACAGGACGGCACGTTGGGGATCGGGTGGTGCTCCGTGGCTGCTCGGACGTCGGGGAACTAGTGCGGAGGTACCGGGACGCGGCCGGATTCTGGGACTGTAGACGACCGCTGTCAACCATCGACAAGGCTGGATTTTGGGCGCCTGCAGGGCCTGGACCTGCGCGGACGTGGCGGGACGGGGGAGGACAGGGTCGGTTGCAGACGGACAGCTCTTGCGATAGAGTCTATTCAGGACTTCTCTGCGCACTGGGCATCTGACTACGGATCAGAAGGTTAGGGGTTCGAGTCCCTTCGGGCGCACAAACGATCAAAGCTATGACCTGCAAGAACAGCGGTCATAGCCTTTTTCGTTCCCATTTCCACGCCCGATTCTCCCACTTTTTGGGACGTTGGTGCTCCGTTGGTGCTCCTCTGTTTTGGCGGGGGTCTGTGCTGGCTGGTGTTGGAACGGTCGGTGACGGCGTGGTTCGCGTCGGTGGGTCCAGGCGGCCCGGGGCCTTGCGGTTTGCCGCACGGAGCTGAGCTGCAAGCTCATCGGCCGCACTGATCCTGGCGATCTCGTCGACGCTTCACGCGTGCATCGGGGGCTCCTTTCCGCCTGTCCTGTGGTTGCCGGCGTTGGTGTCGGATGCCCGGCCGGGTCGCCGCCATGTCGGGTCGTGGCCGTTCATGTCCGGTCGGAACCCGCGGCGACAGCTTCGGGCGTTGCCGCTGCCTGCCGCTCGCGGACGAGGATGACGGTGATCGCGCCGAGCACCGAGCAGCTGGCGGAGATCAGGACCGCGACGTCCCAGCCGTGCAGCACGGCGGCGAGGTCGCCGGGTGCGCCGCGGGTGACGACCACGGTGACCAGCGCGAGGCCGATCGCCGAGCCGATGTAGCGGGCGGTGTTGTTGCGCGCTGCTCGGGGGCGAGGCGCGCGGATCAGTCATGATCCATTGAGTGATGTGGCGGGGTTTCGGGATCGCCGGCCGTACCGGTGGCGGTGCGGACGGCATGGCTGTCCGCAGCGGGTGCAGCCAGCGGCGCACGGTCTGCACGCTGCCGGTGAATCCCATCGTCTGCAGTTCGGCGTGCAGTGTGACGGCGTCGGTGACGCCGGCGGTGAACCTGGTGGCCAGGTGGGCGGTGAACCCGTCGAGCAGGCTAGTGCGGTTGACGGCTTTGACCAGTAGGTCGTCGAGGCTGGTGGCGCGGGCGAAGCGGCGTACGGTCGAGCGGTCCAGGTCGAGTTGGCGGCTGATCGCCGACAGCGAGGCCCCCTCGGATAGCAGCTGCTGCACGGCGGCGTAGCGCTGACGGGTGCGGGCGACCAGGGATCGTTCGCGTCCACAGACGTCACGCATCCCCTCGGGCGCGGGGTCGCCGTCCGCCGGCGGTCCGCTGCGAACGTCCTCTGGCTGCTCTTCGGTGGCCAGTCCGGCCCGCAGCCAGGCGTGGTGGGAGCGCACGGTCTTGTCGACCGCCTCGCCCATGTTGTGCCAGATGTGCCACCTGTCGGCGACCTGCCTCGCCTCGGGCGCGCCGGTGCGCGCGCCCTCGGCGTACGCGCCGGCGCGGTCCCGGCAGATGATCTCGATTCCGGGGTGCTCGCGTAGCCACTGCGCCAAGGGCTCGGCGTCGCGGCCGGGCAGTACGTCGACCGGCCGGCGGGTGTGCATGTCCAGCAGCACGGTGCCGTAGACATGCCCTCTACGCAGGGCGAAGTCGTCCACGCCGAGCGCGGTGATCCCACCGGCGGGTGGGGTCGGTGTGCCGCGCAGCAGGTTGAGCAGGGTGTCCCGCCCGACCGGCATGCCCAACGTCCGGGCCAGGCGGGCACCGGCTCTGCCGGCGAGAGCCACTGCGATCGCGGTCAGCGCGGCCCGAAGCGGTGGACTGTACCGGGCGTGGGGCGTGGTCAGGCCCGGGACCTGCTCGACGAACGTGACCCGCCCGCATCCGGGCTCGGCGCAGGTGAACCGGCGTACCTGCAGGCGGATCACCACGGGCCGGCCGGCCAGCGCGGTGTCGGCCAGACGCCGCTGGTAGCGGCCGTGCACCCGCGCCGACGTGCTCCCGCAGCCTGGGCAGTCGGCCTGCTCCCGCGCCGACCTCGCCTCGATGACGACCCCACCGTCGTCGGACTCGTGCAACCGGTCCACCACGACACCGCGCAGATGCGGCAGGAGCTGTTGAAGATCGCACCGTTCCCAGCTAGCACACGATCCTCATCGGACGACGAGCGGGGTCTCACGCACACCACAAAATCATCGGCAGAACCCGTAATTCCCCACCCGGTCGTTCATGTAATTCCCCAGGTCATGGGGGTGTGTGCGCCGGGTGTGTGGTCCTCGCGGTCAGGAAGAGTCCTCCCTCGTTCGGGTGACGGGTGAGGGAGCCGATGGCGAGGAGAACGTTCGACGTGGTCGATGCTGATTCGAATCGAGGATCGACGCTGGCGTGAGGTGACAGACGCGGCGAGGCGGCGTTCGCTGGTCCGGCTGTCCGGGCACATGCGCGTGCTGCTGTAACAGGGATGTTCCTTCTTCCGGCACACGGCACCTCCGACCATGATGGAGGCGTGTCAGTCACTCTCAACGACTCCGCGCGGCGACTCCTCGATGGACGTAACTTCGCAATGGTTGCCACCCTGCGCCCCGACGGACAGCCACATTCCTCAGTGGTGTGGATCGACCGCGAGGGCGACACCGTCGTGTTCTCGCTCACCGCCGACAAGCAGAAGGCACGAAATCTAGCGCCGGATCCCCGAGTGTAGGTGTCCGTATTCGACCTCAAGAACCCGTACCACTCCGTGGAGATCCGGGGAACGGCCGAGTTGGTCGGGGACCCGGGGAGGTCACTGCCGGAGCGTCTGTCACAGAAATACCTCGGTGAGTCGCCTCCGCCCGAGCCGGCGAACATCGTGCGTCTCGTCGCCAGGATCACCCCGAGCAAGGTCAACGAGTTCTCCGTTTGAGCCTGTCCGTTTTTGCTTCGCATCCGAATTTGCGCCAGCAGTCTCATAGGATGGGTTCGGTAGTGCCGGGGTGATGAGGTATCCGGCTGGTGGTGGGATGAACGCGGCGGCCCGGACGCGGAGGGAGGCGGTCCGGCAGCAGGCCGCCCTGACCCACTGGGCAACCCGGCCGCGCTGCGGTCAGTTCCCTTTCACGCAGAACTCGTTGCCGTCGGGATCGGCCAGCACGACGGCGCCGTCCTCACCGACCTCGAGCCGAGTGGCCCCGAGGGAGACCAGCCGGTCGACCTCCG
>JAEVHO010000181.1 GCA_016802835.1 Micromonospora sp. ATA32
TGGCGTCGGGGCCGGCGGCGCGTACGCCGTCCGCGCCGACCCACTGCACCGCCTCCTCGCATTCGGCGACGGTCAGCCCGAGCGCGGCCAGGTCGGCGAACTGCCAGGGGAGCACCCGCGCACCGGTGGGGATGCGGCGCTCGATGAACTCGGCGCACCGGGTGCAGAACGCGCAGTCCCCGTCGTAGACGAACGTCGACCTCTCCATGCCCTCATCCTCCACCCGACGGACGCGCTGCTGACACCGAGGTGGGCGGGAACATGGCGGTTCGCTTGCGCTTCTCTCGTACACATGTTCGAATAGTGCCCATGCGCTGGGACAACCTCTCCGCTCCCCCGGACGAGGGAGATCCCGATCGGGCAGCGCCAGCGACGCCACCCCTGCCGCTGGCGCTGCCCGGCGCGATCACCCGCACCTTCGACACCCCCGGCTTCGCCGGAATGACGTTCTACGAGGTGCGAGCCAAGTCGATCATCAACCGGGTGCCCGGCGAGTCCCGTGTTCCGTTCCAGTGGACGATCAACCCGTACCGTGGCTGCAGCCATGCGTGTGTGTACTGCGTGGCCGGTGACACCCCGATCCTGATGGCGGACGGGCGGACGAAACAGCTGCGCGACCTGGAGATCGGCGACCGGATCTACGGCACGCAACGGCGGGGTACGGGCCGTCGGTACGTCGTCACCACGGTCCTCGCCAAGTGGTCGACGGTGAAGCCGGCACACCGGGTGACGCTCGACGACGGGACGACCCTGGTGGCCAGCGGCGATCACCGTTTCCTCTCCGATCAGGGCTGGCGGTACCTGGCGGTGACGGCGGCGGCGAGCCGGCGCCGGCAACTGGTGAACGGTGACCGGCTGATCGGCACCGGTCGGTTCGGGGAAAGGCCCAAGCACTGCTCCGACTACCGCCGCGGCTACCTCTGCGCGGTGCTGCGGGAGACCGGACGGATCGGCCCGGCGGATGCCGACCCGACGGCCGGCCTCCGACTGGCTCCGGCCCACCGGGAGGCGCTGGACCGGACGGAGGCGTTCCTGGCCGAAGCCGGCATCACAGTCAGTCGCCGGGCCCGCGATCTCGATGTCAGCACACCCGTGCTCGAGCTGTCGGAGCCAGGCGACCCCGACGCCGTCCCCGAGTTGACCGACTGGCCGGAACGCCCCAGCGACGCCTGGCGTCTGGGCCTGTTGGCCGGCGCCTTCGACGCGACCGGCACCTGCAGCAGTGACGCCCTGCGGATCGTCAGCTCGGACGACGAGATCCTCCGGCACACCACCGCCGCGCTGGAGCATTTCGGTTTCACCCTCGTCCGGGAGGACCACAACCTCCCCGACCGGCCACGACAGCTCCGGCTGACCGGCGGCCTGCGCGAGCGGCTGCGCTTCGTGCACGTGACGGGCCCGGCGACGTCCCACCGGCACCTGATCGAGGGCACGCCGGTGCCGCGCCTCACGGCGGCGGGCGTCACCGCCATCGAGCCGCTCGGCATGGACCTGCCGCTGTGGGACATCACCACGGGCACCGGCGACTTCATCGCCAACGGCGTGGTGAGCCACAACTGCTTCGCGCGGAACACCCACACCTACCTGGACCTGGACGCGGGAGCCGACTTCGACCGGAAGGTGATCGTCAAGGTCAACGCGGGCGAGCTGGTCCGACGCGAACTGGCCGCCCCGCGCTGGCGGGGCGCGCACGTCGCGATGGGCACCAACGTGGACTGCTACCAGCGGGCCGAGGGGCGTTACCGGTTGATGCCACAGATCATCGCGGCGCTCCGCGACTTCGCCAACCCGTTCTCGATCCTGACCAAGGGCACGCTGATCCTGCGGGACCTGCCGCTGCTGCGCCAGGCCGCCGAGGTGACCCGGGTCGGGCTGTCGTACTCGGTCGGCTTCGTCGACGAGGAGCTGTGGCGCCGGGTCGAGCCGGGCACCCCCAGCCCCCGTCGTCGGCTGGACGCGGTGCGCGCGCTCACCGAAGCCGGCTTCGACGTCGGGGTGCTGATGGCGCCGATCCTGCCCGGGCTCAGCGACGGCGACGAGGCGATCCACGCCACCGTGTCGGCGATCGCCGCCGCCGGAGCGAGCAGCGTGACCCCGCTGGCGCTGCACCTGCGCCCCGGCGCCCGCGAGTGGTACGCCCACTGGCTGGGCCGGGAGTACCCGCACCTGGTCCCCCGCTACCGCGAGCTCTACCGCGCCGGCGCCTACGCGCCGCAGGCGTATCAGCGGGAGCTGACCGCGCGGGTTCGGATCGCGGCCCGCCGGCACGGGCTGCACGGCGCCGAGGCGGGTGACAACCGGGGGCTTTCGGCCAGCCCGCCGACGGCCCCGGCCGAACAGCTCACCCTGCTCTGACGTTCCTCCGGAGCTAGAGTTGCGGAGTGCGTAGCGCTCAGCAGATCCTCGCCGATTCCGCCGTGATCGCCGTCGTGGGCGCGTCCCGCGACCCGCGCAAGGCCGCACACAGCGTGCCGTTGCAGATGCAGCGGTACGGCTGGCGGATCATCCCGGTCAACCCGACCGCCGACGAACTCTTCGGCGAGCCGGTCTACCGCTCGCTGGCCGACATCCCGCACCCGGTGGACCTGGTGGACGTGTTCCGTCCCGCCCAGGACGCGGTCGAGGTGGTCCGCCAGGCGGTGGCGATCGGTGCGCCGGCTGTCTGGTTGCAGCTCGGGATCGTCTCGGCGGAGGCCCGACGGATCGCGCAGGAGGCGGGCATCGACTACGTCGAGGACCGGTGCCTGATCGTCGAGCGTGCCGCCGCCGGCCTGACCCGCCTGGGCTGACTCCGCCCGGTCGCCAGCGCAGCCCAAAGGAGCTCACGAGCGAGGTCCCGGTCCCGGGATTGAGCGGTAGCTCCGTACCCTGCGGCCATACATTTCCGCGGGCCCACCGCCCGCCCGCGCGGTCCGTCGCCGCCCATCCGGTCTCCGGCAAACGCGGGGTCTGATCACCCTCGCACGGTGACGATCCGATCCGGGGAATGCTGCTGCGCCAGCACGACCCGGCCGTCAGGATTCGCCGCCAGCAGCCAGATCTTCTCGGGCGATTCTGGGTAGAAGGCGAAGGACGACGACGGAAACTCGACCAGCGGGATCCGGTCCGGCTCGGAGCAGCGGTGATCCTTGCAGCTCAGCAGGAGGGCCCGGTTCGGCGGCGCGGTCGGCTGGCCGACCCGGATGTGCACGCCGGCCGGCGGGGCGGGTTCGACGGTGATGCCGTAGACGCCGCCCCCCGGGTCGGTCGACGGTCGCCGACGCCTCGCGGCAGGAGTCGCAGTGGACCAGGCGGTCGAAGTGCAGCGACCGCAACTCCTCGTCGGTCGGCAGGCCGGGATCCCGCGGGTTCGCCTGCACCCCGAGCTGCGCCGCGTCACACGCCGCCGTCCCGCACTGGCCGATCCACACCATCCCCAGATGTCTGAACCCCACGACCGGTCGGCCCGACCGGTCGGTGTCGACCATGAGGGTCCGGAACCAGGACGAGGAGTACCGATCGTCGAACCCGCCCTGCACGGATCCGAGATCGCGGACCTCCGGGTGCTCGCAGAAGACGTCCTTGCAGCGCACCAGCGCCAGTGCGATCGCCGTGGTCTCCGGCGACTCAGCGCTAGGTTTGCGACGCGGCGTCGGCGTGGCGGTGGCGATGAGGATGTCCCCGTTCGGGGCGAGCGCGATCGCCTCGAGCTGCGAACCGGCGAGGACCTCCAATCTGCCGGCGGCCCGGCGGCAGACCCGCTGCGCGTCACAGTGCTCCACTTCATGCTGGCTGAGCGCGTACACCCCGCCATCGGGGGCGACCGCGACGCCACCGTTCGCTTTGAAGACCGTCAACGACAGCTCGGTCTTGCGGAGAGCGTCTCTGGTTTCCTATGTGATCCTTGGCGAGGCGGGCGTTTGCCGGTGCGACCGTCCCGGTCGGTGATCGGGGTGGCGTGCACGTGGCGGTGGAAGCCGCGGCCGAGGACTGCCCCGCGAACCCGGTGCGGGTGTCGCTGGGCGGTGGTGGAAACCGTGTGCGGCACCTGGCGAACCGGCCCTGACGGGTTGGTCTCCTGGGGTGTCCGTCCCGCCGGACGCTTGCCGGCAGTTCCCGGTGGGGGTTCTGCCGGGGCGGGAACCTGCCGTCGCAAGGGCAGCAGGCGTGAAGTTTTGGCACCTGTAGGTCGGGTCTGCTTCGGGGTGGGTTCGGTTTTGCGTCGCTCCCGCACCGGCTTGCTCGTCGCGGCTGGGGTTGGTCGACGCGCCCGGCGCCGGACTGGTGCGTCGGTGGCTGCGCGGATCGCGGTGTTGCCGTTACGGTCGCGGCGGGTTTTGGTCTGGTTGGCCAGGCCCCGGGCCGCGATCCGTTCTGCGGCGGCGTGGTCGCGGTCCAGTGACAGGCCACACGAGCAGGTGGCCCACCGGTACCCGGCCACGCTCCCCTGTGGCGTTTTGACGTGCGTGACCGCGCCGCCGCAGCGGGGACAGCCCGACGACGTACCACGCGCCGGAACAGTGACGACTGCGGTACCTACTTTCGCGGCGAGGTGGGCGATGGCGGTGAACACGCTGCCGCGCACCGCACCCGACAGTCGCCGGTTGAGGCTGCGTGACCGGCCACCCGCCTCGAGTGTGGCGAGGTTCTCGACGTAGATCACGGTGGCGCCGACCGCGGTCGCGTGGTCGACGAGCCACCGCGCCGACGACCAGGCAAGAGCCTTGTTGAGATGCCGGATCCGGGCGCACGCCGCCGAATGCTCGGCCTGCAGACGGACAAGCTTGCCAGTCAGGGCCGGGTCAGCGGGGGCGTCGGCGGGCCGGCCGTCACGCAGCCGGGTCAGATGGTCGAGTTTGGTGCGGAGGTGTTCGCGGTGGCGCCGTAATCGCACCAGTTTCGCCGACACGCCCGCCGCGTCGAACCGCAACGGGCGCCCCTGCACCAGGACCGAGCCAGCTTGGTCGAGGTCGGCCACGGCCGCGGTCAGCAGAGTGTTCACACCCCAGTCGACACCAAGCCCACGCGTGTGCCCGTCCACCGGTGCCGGGGAGTGGGGGGTCTGCCACGGCAGGTCGACACGAACCTTGCCATCGTGGGGCCGCAACGTCGGGCTACACACCTTCACCCCGGCGGGCACGATCGCCGGCAGCACCAGGTCGAAGGCATGCCACACCCAGTCGCGGTACGAGGCCGGCGCCGCGCACACCGGAAGCTGCGACCACACCCGCACCATGCAGCCGTCGACCCGCTCGACGACGACCTGTTGCCGATCGGCCGCCGCGAGGCTCACCTGCCGCGCCACGGCCGGCTGACCCTCCAATTCACACAAGTCCGCCGGCAGCCGACCACGCACGTCCACGTATCCGGCGATCTGCCGCGTGCGGTTGCGGATCGTCGCGTTGTCGGTGCCTTCGGGTAGCCGCGCCCGCAACGCCGACCATTCCTCACCGGTCCTGGCGAACGGATCGTCCGGCCACGTCGCGAGCAGCGCGGCAACGACCGCCCGGCGGTGACACGCCAAACGCAAAGCGCGGGCCGCTTCCTCCTCCGCAATCCGACGAACCCGGTCTGACACCACCACACCCGCCGGCGCCACGGCACCCCAGCCAAGCCGGCGCAGCGCCATCCACCCGCTGCTTGGCAGACGCCTCCCATCAGCCCCGACCCCACCACCAAACACCGCAAGATCGGCATCCGACCAGTGCGCAGCGATCACCCGATCGGCCATACCCCGCACCAGGTCCGCCAGCCACCCCACACGCCCAGCCAACACCCGCCCAGCCACCGGCGCCTGCACACCAGGCCCGCCCGGCTTACCGCCGCACACCGCCCGGTACGCCGTGCAGGTCGCGGTCGACGTCAGCCACGCACCAGCCACTACCCCAAGCCCTCACCCGCGGCTGCCAGCAGCCGACGCTTCGCCTCACGGGATCGGATCCCATACATCCGGCCGGCGAACGTGGCCACCAGGAACATGAAATCATCCAAGAGTTCCTCGATCCCACCGGCCGAACCCTTCGAATGCAACACCTCGACGGTCACCCCGTCACGCGCCAGTAGAGCGGTCAACCACGCCGTGCCGAACCGGGCCAGCCGGTCGCTGTGGGTCACTCTCACCACGGTGAACTCGCCGGCCGCGGCTGCCTTCAGCAGCCGGGTCAGACCGGGCCGGTTCTCCCGCAACCCAGACGCCCTGTCCTTGAACACCGCCATCACCTCGCCGGCAGCAGCAGCCCTCAGCTCCGCCTCCTGGGCCACCAGCGACGACTCCTGGCCCGTCGTCCCCGACACCCGCACATACAACGCCTCACGCCGCGGCCGGTCCACCTCAACACGACCCACGAACACGTCGAGCAACGAAGAGTCGAACCGACGCTCCCGACCCACCCACGTCACCGCCACACGTCCCTCATCCGCCCACCGACGCAAAGTCACAGGATGCACACCGATGTACTCCGCGGCCGGACCCAGACGCAGCAATGACATGACCGACAACATAGCACATAGGATCGCTTAGCCAATCGGCCAGCAGTGGTACACCCTGGCACTGGTCGTCGAGGCAGTCCTCGATCGCCGACTGCGAGACGACGACGGGGTGCCGGCCCGCCGGCCAGCCCAGAGCGATCAGCGTGCCGTGGTCGGACCGCTGCGCGACGGACACCTCGGGCAGTCGCTCCGAGGCGATGACTGCGCCCGCGAGCACGGTGGGCAGCAGCAGGAGAGCGACGCCGACCGGCAGGGCGAGGCGGTGCAGCCGCCGTCCCCGGTGGACGGTGTCGTCCTGGCCCACGCCGGCCGGCCCCAGCTCCGGCCCGGGACTGAGCTGCCGGTACGCGGCCAGGAGAGTCTTCGCCTGAAGCGCGGCCACCGCGATCAGGACCAGGTCCCGGGTCAGCCAGAGGGCCAGCCCGGGCAGCTCCCCGACCGTACGCCGCTCGGCCTCCGCCATCGTCCAGCCGGCGAGCAGCGCCGGCGCGGCAACCCCAAGCAGCAGCAGGACAGCGCTGCTCCACACCCGGCCGCGTACGCGTGCCGACGCCACCCGGAAGGCATCGGTACCTTGGGCGTCCTCAATGACGACGACCGGCAACACGAGCGCGACCCGGACCAGCACAGCGCCGGCCGGCACGGCGAGCAGGAGGGCGACCAGGCCCACAGAAACGCGATCGGCGGGCAGGAACAGGCCCAGCAGGACGACCGCGGCGACGAGCACCGCGCCGGCGGCGAGCAACGCGCCGAGCACCGTGGGCAGCGCCGGCAGCGCCCGGCGCAGCGGCCGGTCGGCGCCGCCGGCCAGGACGACGACCCCGGCGGTCACCACCCAGGTCCAGCAGAGGACGGTGAGCACGCCTTCGGGCCAGCCGGCGGGCGCAAGGACGAGCACGCCGTTGACCACGCGGGACGGTTCGGTGCCCAGGACGAGCCGCCAGACCGTTTGGAAGACCGACAACGGCACGAGGACCAGGACGATCGGCCGGAGAAGCGCGCGGTGCGAGGTGACGGGCACGGGCGTACGGTACGAGGCCGCGACCAGCCTCGCTGCCCCCCCTCCGCCCACCCGCTGCCCCGTCCGGCGGGCAGCTCGACAGGCGCGGGCGAAAGACCTACAGCGGGCGCACCGACGAGCCGGTACGCCCGCCGGGACCGGTCAGAGCTTGTACTCCTTGAGCAGGCCGCGGGAGATGATCGTCTTCTGGATCTCCGAGGTGCCCTCGCCGATGAGCAGGAACGGGGCCTCCCGCATCAGCCGCTCGATCTCGTACTCCTTGGAGTAGCCGTAGCCGCCGTGGATGCGGAAGGCCTCCTGGACGACCTCGGCGCAGTACTCCGAAGCGAGCAGCTTGGCCATGCCGGCCTCGACGTCGTTGCGCTGGCCGGCGTCCTTGAGCCGGGCGGCGTTGACCATCAGCGAGTGCGCGGCCTCGATCTTCGTGCCCATCTCGGCGAGCTTGAAGGCGATCGCCTGGTGTTTGGCGAGCGGCTGGCCGAAGGTCTTCCGCTGCTGGGCGTACGCGACGGCGAGCTCGAAGGCGCGGATCGAGATGCCGCAGGCGCGGGCGGCGACGTTGACCCGGCCGACCTCGATGCCGTCCATCATCTGGTAGAAACCGCGGCCGACCTTGTCGGCGCCGCCGAGGACCGCCGTCTCCGGCACGGTCACGCCGTCGAGCACCATCTCGGTGGTCTCGACGCCCTTGTAACCCATCTTGTCGATCTTGCCGGGGATGGTCAGGCCGGGCGCGGTCTCGCCGAAGCCGGGCTCCTTCTCGAGCAGGAAGGTGCTCATGTTGCCGTAGACCGAGTCGGCGCCGGTGTCGGTCTTGACCAGGGTGGCCACCACCGAGGAGTACGCCCCGTTGGTCAGCCACATCTTCTGGCCGTTGAGCACGAAGCGGTCGCCGTCCCGGACGGCCCTGGACCCGATCGCCGCGACGTCCGAACCGCAACCCGGTTCTGACATCGAGAAGGCGCCGCGCACCTCGCCGGTGGCCATCTTCGGCAGCAGCCGGCTCTTCTGTTCGGCCGAGCCGTGCTGGGAGATCAGGTACGCCACGATGAAGTGGGTGTTGACGATGCCGGAGATCGACATCCAGCCCCGGGACAGCTGCTCGACCACCAGGGCGTACGTCAGCAGCGACTCGCCCAGCCCGCCGTACTCCTCGTCGATGGTGAGCCCGAACAGCCCCATCTCGCGCATCCCGTCCAGGATGTCGGTCGGGTACTCGTCGGCGTGCTCCAGCCGCTGGGCGTGCGGGATGATCTCCTTGTCGGCAAACTCCCGGACGGTTTCCAGGATCGACCGCTGCACATCGGTCAGGCCGGGCGTCTGGGCGAGTCGGGCCATCTCAGCCTCCGGGGTCGGCGCATTACTCGTGGGTAACTGAACGCTCGGTCAGTATCGACCCCGCGACCGACGAGGCCAAGGTGACCAGTACACACAACCGCTGTGAAAAGGTTCACCGCTGCGGGTAGCGTCCGCAAGAGAGCGGCATCGGCGGCGAAGGGGGCGAGGGGCGTGGGCCATCCACCAACCGGCGAGCCGGACCCGGAGCAGCCACCGTCCCCGTACGAGCAGCCCCAGCAGACGTACGGGCAGCAGCCGGACCAGCCGTACGACCAACCCGGCCAGCCGTACGGGCAGCCCGGCCACCACCCGCAGTGGGGGCAGCAGCAGTCGTACGCGCCGCAGCCGCCCTACGGCCAGTACGGCCCGCCGGGACCGGGCCCGGGCGGGGGCACCAACGTGCTCGCCATCCTGTCCCTGGTCTTCGCGTTCGTCTTCGCGCCGGCCGGCATCGTCCTCGGCCACCTGGCCAAGCGGCAGATCCGGCGCACCGGCGAGGAGGGCGACCAGTTGGCCACCTGGGGCCTGGTGCTCAGCTACATCTTCACCGTGATCGGGGTGCTCGCCTGCTGCGGCTGGATCGCCGTGGCCATCTGGGCGAACTCCGGCAACGGCACCACCTACTGACGCCCGCTCCGGCCAGCTCAACCAGGCCGCGGTCAGCGGAACTCCGCCTCCCGGACGCTGTTGCCACCGTCGACCACCAGCATCTGCCCCGTGATGTACGAGGCGGCCGGCGAGCAGAGGAAGGTGATCGCCGCGGCCACCTCGTCCGGGGTCCCGGGACGGCCGACCGGCGTACCCAGCCCCTGTTTGATCTCGGCCATGGTGGAGGCGGCGGTGTAGATGGTGCCCGGGGCGACCGCGTTCACCGTCACGCCGTCGGCGATCATCTCCATCGCCAGCGCCCGGGTCAGCCCGACGACACCCGCCTTCGCCGCCGCGTACGCCGCCTCGGTGGGCAACGCGTTGACCGGGCCGGCGGTCGCCGCGAGGTTGACGATCCGGCCCCAGCCCCGCTCGGCCATTCCGCTGATGAACGCCCGGCTGCACAGGAACGCCGTGTTCAGGTTGCGGTCGATCTCGCCGCGCCACTCGTCGTAGGTCAGCTGGGCCACCGGGCGCAGCACCTCCGGGCTGGCCCGGCTGGCCAGGCCCGCGTTGTTGACCAGCACCTCCACGTCGCCGAGCTGCTCGGCGACCGCGTCGGCCAGCGCACCGACCTCGGCCTCGTCGGTCAGGTCGGCGACGAAGCCGGTGACGCCCAGCTCGCCGGCCCGTTCGTGGATGCGCCGGGTGGTCGAGACGATGGCGACCCGGGCACCCAGGTCGGCC